>JAIRLH010000103.1 GCA_031259485.1 Elusimicrobiota bacterium | reverse complement strand
GCATAATCATCCTTCCGGCGAGCCTTCGCCCTCAAACGCGGATATTGAAATTACGAAAACGCTTTCGCGCGTGGCCGCGCCGCTGGGCATAATAGTTTTGGACCATATTATAGTGGGGCAGGGGAAATTTTTCAGCATAAAAGAAAATTGCATTATCGGGGAAAATATAGAATAATTACGGCGGCCCGCCGTTTTCCCTCTTTTTCTGTATCGTTGGAATAACAAATTTTAGTAAAATTCCCACGAAACAGGGAATGTCCAGGGAATTTATACTCTTTTTTGCCATTCCCACGGCGCATATCCCTATACAACGATAAAAAATTCCCTTACATTAAAGCGCCGGCGGCAAGCCCTTATCTTTTATCTTGGTGGCGGATCATTTCGCCTTCTTTAATATAGATTATATCTTCGCAGATATTGGTTATCAGGTCGCCTATGCGTTCCAGATTATTGGATATGTTTAGTATTTCCAGCGCGCGGGTTATGTTTTTGGGATCTTTCTCTATATAACCTATCAGATCGCTCTTTATAGCGCGCTTATAATCGTCAACAATATCGTCGGTTTCGCAGACTTTCTTTGCAAGTTTGCTGTCCAGCTCAAGCAAAGCGCGCGAGGCATTGCCCAGCATGTATACCACGGCGTCCTTCATTTTGGGCAAATCAATAAAAGGTTTAAGCTGCGGGAGTTCGTTTAAAAATAATCCGCTTTTGGCGATGTTCACGCAATGGTCGCCTATGCGTTCAAGGCTGTTGCTCATCTTCATAATACCGATGATAACACGCAGATTCACCGCCACAGGCTGATATTTGGCGATGATGTTTATTGATTTGTCTTCTATATGCAGGTCCATGATATTGGCTGTGCGCTCGTTCTCGTTAATTATGTGGCGCAGCGGTTGGTTTTTTCTTTCAAAAACGCCTTGCAGGCCTTCCGCTAGCATCGCTTCTACATGCGCGGTGTATTCTATCGTTAATTTTTTTAATTCCGTTATATTTTCGTTAATCATATCAGCCAAACACTCCCGTTAAATATTCTTCCGTCTTTTTGTTTTTGGGCACGGTGAAAACCTGGTTGGTATCGCCCAATTCCACCATGTCGCCAAGGTACATGAAAGCCGTATAATCCGACACGCGGCTGGCCTGCTGCATATTATGCGTGACTATAAGTATCGTATAATTTTTTTTGAGTTCTAAAATAAGCTCTTCTATTTTTGCGGTTGAAATAGGGTCAAGGCTGGCGCAGGGCTCGTCGAACAAAATAACCTTTGGCTCCACCGCCAATGCGCGCGCTATGCACAAACGCTGCTGCTGCCCGCCGGACATCCCCAGCGCGCTTGTGTGCAGCCGGTCTTTAACGTCATTCCATAAGGCGGCTCTTTTAAGCGATTCTTCCACGCGGTGGTAAATAAAATTTTTGTCTTTTCGGCCTTGGATTTCCAAACCGTAGGCTATATTCTGGAATATTGTTTTTGGGAAAGGATTTGGCTTTTGGAAGACCATGCCTATATCTCTTCTGAGCTTAACAACGTCTATAGAAGGCTCCAAAATATTTTCGCCGCCGAACATTATTTTGCCTTCCGTGCTTATTCTGGGTATCATATCGCACATGCGGTTAAAGACGCGTATTAAAGTGCTTTTGCCACAGCCCGAAGGGCCGATAAGCGCGGTAACCTGTTTTTCATATACATACATATTAATATTTTTTAAAGCCTGGAATTTATCATAGAAAAAATTAAGGTTTTCCACTTTGATTTTAGTGTCCATAAGTACTCCTGTATTTATTTCTGATAACTATCGCCAGCGACGACATAATCCCTACCAGCACTATAAGTATCAACGCGCAGCCATAGGCTATGGCGGTTTGTTTTTCGGGGTTTACCCCCTCTGACATCAGCGCGTAAATATGATACGGCAATGCCATAACGTCGGAAAATATTGAGGTGGGAAAGCCTCTCTTATAAAAAACTGCGGCGGTAAAAAGTATGGGTGCTGTTTCGCCCGCGGCGCGGCCTATGGAAATTATTACGCCGGTCAATATCCCGGGCAGCGCGGCGGGCAGCGTGATTCTGCGTATGGTCTGCCACTTTGTCGCGCCCATGGCGAGCGAAGCCTCCCTGAAAGAAAGCGGCACAGCCATAAGCGCTTCCTGCGAAGCGGAAATTATACCCGGCAATATCAAAATGCCTAACGTAAGACTGCCCGAGAGCATAGAAACGCCAAAGCCGAAAATTTTCACAAACACAGCCAGCCCGAACAGCCCGAACACCACCGAAGGCACGCCCGCTAAATTATTAATGCCCATGCGGACTATGTTTACCACATAACTTTTGAGCGAGTATTCCTGCAAATACACCGCGCACGCCACACCCAGCGGGAAAGCAAACAGCACCGCGCCAAGCGTCAGGTAAATTGTGCCTACTATGGCCGGCGCTACGCCGCCTTCAGTCATGCCGTTACGCGGGACGGCCGTGATAAACTCCCACGATAAGGCCGGGGTTCCGCGCACCGCTATAAAATAAATAATGGTTACCAAAAACAGCAG
>JAIRLH010000030.1 GCA_031259485.1 Elusimicrobiota bacterium | reverse complement strand
GAGGCTGATGTAAAACTCATGCTCAAAGCGGGCGGTATAAAAGTAAAAGCTTCCGGCGGTATAAAAACGCGCGAGGACGCGCTGAAAATGATAAACGCCGGCGCGGCGCGGCTGGGCACAAGCTCGGGCGTAAAAATAATTGAAAGCTAGGGCTGCGGCGCAGCCGTCGGGAGATTATGATAGAGAAATGGGCAATAAGGGAAAATACCGTATCAAATAATTCCGTCTATATTCTGGCACTCAAAGGCACCGATGACGACGCCCGCGCGGTTGAGCGCAGTCTTGCCGGCTTTGCCACGCTTACCGACGCAAATATACCCCAGTACAGCCACGTTTTGGAGCTTTCAAATATCACCGACGACGATATGCTGGAAAAAATCCGCGTCCGCATAGAAAAAATAATAAACGAAACCGGCGACAGCGAAAAACATTTTTCTACCGACGCCGGCCGCGAAGCCGTGTTTGCCGCCGTTCCCGCGCCAGCGCCACAGACTGAGCCCGCGCAGGATTTGTACGAGCCGGCTGATACTAAAATCCTTAAACCCGTTGCGCCGGAAAGCGACGCCGCCGAAAGAGAAGATATTTTAAGCATAATCAATTCCAAAACTCCAAAGACGGGCAAACATGATTCAATGGTGTCTCTCGTTTTGGCAAACAGCGATTTATCGCTCAAAAAACCTTTAGAAGGCAGTCTGAATGTCGATATAAAACTTGACAATGATATTGACATTGGCGACGGCACTTTGATAAACCTCGGCGCGGCGGCAACAAAGGAAATTAAAGATATGTCCGGCTATAACGGCAAAGCTTTGAATATTGATATAAAGCCTATGGGCTCCCGCGAGCCCGAGCAACAGCAGGAGCAAAAGGCAAAACCCGTAATAATGCCTCTTGCGCCGGATACAGCCGCTCCCGCCGCGAAACCGGTCGCGACTGTTGAGCCCGCGTCTGAGGAACTGCCCGCAGCCCTTGCCACGAAGTCCGCGCAGGAAGCGGCGGCTGATACCCCGCAGGAGGTCCAGGCGAAAAAGGGCGGTTTGTTCGGCAGATTGTTTGGCAAAATATCTGCCGCCGGTAAGAAAATTGCCGCGCGTAAGGACAGCCTTTTTAAGAAAACCGCGCCGCCGGCGATGTCAGCACCTGCGCCTGCGGATACGCCGGCAGATGCATCAGCGGAAGAACCGCCGCAGCAGGAGCACGGCGCAAAGCCGGCCGAAAATTTCCCCAACCCGCAGGGCCGCAAACTAAACGCGCGGGAAGCTGTTAAACGCCAAAGCATAATTATTGGCGGCGGCGAATTGCCCGAGGCTCTTAAATCAGCGCATAAAAAAACCGTACACACGATGGAAAAACAACACCACCCGCCATCGCCTCCAATGTCCGAGGATATTTTTGCCACCCTTCCGCAGCAGCAAAGCGGCGGCGCCAACAGTCTGGAGTCAAAAGTAGAGCTGGATGATATTTTCGCGGCTGAAACCATACTTGATTTTTACAGCGACATCCCCGCAAAAATCGGCTCGGCGGAGCAAAACGTATCGCAGATTATTCCCGCCGCCGAGCCCGCGGTCCAAACGCCCGTGCCGGCCCGCGTGTCCTCGCCGCTATCCGCAGCCGGCGATGATTTGCTTGATATACCCGAAAATCTTTTAAACTCCGCCGCGCCGCAGAAGCAGGCTCAGCCCGCCGCGCCTGAGCCGGAACCCGCAAAGGCCGCAGAGACGGATGTTCCCGCCGCTCCCGCTATAGCCAAACCGCAGGAAAAACCGGCGTTAATCAGGCCGCAGGAACAGGATCAGCCTTCCGTGCAGCTGTCCGCGCAGGAGCCTACCGAAAAGATTGAACCTCAGTCCGTTGAACCTCCTGAAGTTCCGTCCGAACCGCCCGCGCAAAAGCCCGATATCCAAGACGTCGCGGACGCCATAAACCTGCGCGGTATGGTGGATTTAACGCAGCGCAAAATGCCTTTCGGCACGCTGGAAACAAAAGAGTCAAAGAAAGAAACGCCGCCGGAATTTAATATACACGAAATGGCGGCGCAGGCGGATTGCATAAGCAGAAGCGATATTGAGGAAACTCCTCCGCCTAAACCCGCGCCTTTGCCGCCGGTCGCGCCCAAATCGGAATCACAAAAATATGATAAAACCAATATGCCGGCACCGGCATCGGAGAGTGTTATGATACAGAAAGAAAATTCAAAAGAACAACAAAATAATAATGCAAGCCCCGTGCCGCCAAGACCAGCCGCGCCTTTGCCGCCGTCCCCGCCGTCCGCGCCTGTTACGCCAAAAGCGCCCGCGCCGCGCCCGCCGGCCCCGCCGCTAAAGCCGGCGTCGCCCGCTAAACATGCGGCCGTGCCGCCACCTCCGCCGCCCGCCGCAACTCCGGCCGCTCAGTTCAAACCAGCTCGCCAGCCTGTACGGCCTGCGCCCCGCCCCGCCGGCATACCTATGGAAGAAGTAACAAAAGCCACTGCCGGTACCACCGCGATAGATCACACCATACAGGTGCCGGCCCAGACCTATAAACGCAGCAACTGGCCGCTGGAAATTCCGCTTATACCCACTTTTACTTTTGATTCAATGGATATGGCTTCAAACCGCTTCTCACATGCGAACGCGATGTCAGTAGTTGAAAATGTGGGCACTACCTATAACCCGTTTTTTATCTTTGGGGAATCGGGCAGCGGCAAAACGCACTTCCTGCACGCCATCGGCTATGAACTTTCCAAAAAAATCCCGCAGGAAAAATTATTCATAACCAACGGAGTGCGCTTTGCGCGCGGCATACAGCGCTATGTAGAGGAAGGCAAAGCCGCGCAGCTGGAGGAGACTTTCAGAGCCGCCGAAGTGCTGATAATTGACGATATTCACCTGACCGCCGTTAATGAATTCAACAGGGAAATAATTTCCAAAGTGCTTAACGGATTCCTTAATGAAAGGAAGCAGATCATAATATCTTCCAAGTACCCGCCAGAAAGCCTGGCAAGGTTTGAAGAGCTTGTCAATTTCAAGCTGGAGCAGGGCTGGGTGTCCGAGCTTAAGCCGCCGCGCCCGCAGCACTTTACGCGCATTTGCAATAAAATGGTTGAGCACTCCGGTCTTAATATAAGCGAAACTCAGTCGCATAGCTTCTTCAGCGGTGACAATATGAGCCTCGGCAAAATATCGCGCGATATAAGGCGCGTCAAAGTGCTGCACCGCCGTATAGCCGACAGCGGCATCGTGGAAAAGAGTTATGAAGAGCTCTTTGCCGAAATGCTCGCCATCAACGGCGAAAACGAATCCAGCGAAATCGTCAAGAAAGACATAACGGATATCACCGCTCTCCCGCGCATGGAAAGCGCGGAGTGGGGAAACTTCGGCTTTTTCTTCCCTCAGGATCAGGGGGATAAATTTAACTGGGTCGCCTTTGCCATTATGCAGAAAGCAAAAGAACTGGGGATAAATGGCGGTTTTCATTTTGCGCTGAAGTCGGCTTATTCAACGGAAAATATAATATCGTCGGCTTTTAAAATCGCAAATATCTGCGATAATAAAAACCTTAAAGGCGCGATAATACTCGGGCCCAGCCTCACCGCGGTGCCCGGCTCGATAAGGGAGAATTTTTACGACATAGTCCTGCACATGCTTGAGGTTATGCTTATACGCTGCGGCACGATAGACGCCGAGCTCATAAAACATCCCAGCGCTTACATAAAAGTGCTTGGCGACATCATAAAATAGCGAGGAATCCCGCATGAAAAAATTTCTTCTGCCCGCGTTTGCAGCCGTTCTTGTTTTCGCGGCTGGCTGCCAGCGTTTTAATATCGGCCCCAAAGGCGAGGGGGAATACGTGATAGGAGAGGCTTCCGTGCCTTACGACGCGGACCATATCTCCGCCATGAAACGCAAAGCGCTTAAAACCGCCGAATATAATGCGCTTGAGCGCGCGGTGAGGACGTTTTTATCCTCCAGCAGCCTGATAGAATACCCGCCCTCGGTAAAGGAACAGATACTCGCGAAACCGCAGAGTTTTATAAGGCGTTCCTACATAAAAACCGCCTACCGCAAGGGCGAAAGTTATTATCTTGAAGCCCGCGTAATGGTTCTGGTGAGCGAGCTCTCGGTCAAAGTCAAAGAGCTGGAAGAAAGTTCTTATGCAAAAAAAACCAATATCGTCGTCGCTTCGCGCGAAACCGTTGGGGAGGAGGTTTCCCTCCAGCAATACTGCCGACAGGGCATTTACAAGGCTTTGAAAAACTTTCCTTACACGCTGCTTGACGGCGGCAATGTCAGCCAGAACAACCTTGAAGACGCCACGCCGCTTATAGACAAAGCCCGCAAAGAAGGCGCGCGCTTCTTAATATTGGCGGAAGCCGCCGCAAACGAGCTTGCGCCCGCCGCTCAGCTGACGACCAATTTCAAAACGATGCGCGCGCGCGCAAACGTGCGCGTGTTTAACGTAAGCAATTACCAGCTTGTGCATGGAGCGGCCGAAAGCGCCAGCGGCCTTGACGCCGTGCCCGCCATCGCCGCGCAGAAGGCTTTGACCGGCGCATGCGACGGCGCCGCATTGCAGCTGGCCGAGCCTATAAACATGGCGGTGCATTCTTCCAAAACTTTCACTTTTATAGTGCGCGACGTAAATACTCTTGACCGTCTTGAAAAGCTGCAGAATATCCTTAAAGAACTGCGCGAGGTGGAAGATTTTTCGCTCGTGAAATACAATAATTCCAACGCTACTTTTGAGGTTCAGGCCAATGTTAATACCTCGGAGGAGCTGGCCGCGAAAATAATACGCAGACACCACGCCAATTTCACAATAAACAATACCGGCCCGCAGACGCTGGAACTGATATTTATACAATAAAATATGCTTGCGAACATTGCTTCCGGCTGCATTAAAGGGATTGAGGGTTTTATAGTTTCGGTAGAGGTGGATACCTCGCCCGCGATACCCGTTTTTGCACTAGTCGGTCTGCCTGAGGCGGAAGTAAAAGAAGCAAAGGACAGGGTGCTTGCCGCCGTGCGCAACAGCGGGTACGAGCCGCCCGCAAAACGCATAACGGTAAACCTTGTGCCGGCGGAAATCAAAAAATCCGGCACGCATTTTGACCTGCCCATAGCTTTGGGCATATTGGCCGCTACCGGACAGCTCAGCGAGACGGCGGTTAAAAAACTTAAAGATATCATTTTTATAGGCGAGCTGGGTTTGGACGGACGCGTGCACTCCTGCGCGGGCGTGCTGCCTATGCTCATATCGCTCAAAAAGCTGGGCAGAGAAAATGCCGTCATCCCCGTCGGAAATATCGGCGAGGCGGCTTTGGCCGGCGCGGCCGGATTCGCGGCGCATAATCTGCGCGAAGTAGTTGACATGCTGGAGGGCAAAATTCCCTTTGAAAGCGCGGCGCAGCCTGCGGCCGCACCCGCGGAAGAAGTTAAAATAAACGGGGATTTTAACGAAGTCAAAGGGCAAATGCTTGCCAAGCGCGCGCTGGAAATCGCGGCGGCGGGCGGTCATAATGTGCTGCTTATGGGCCCGCCGGGCACCGGCAAAAGCATGCTGGCCAAGCGTTTTGCCGGCATACTGCCGCCGCTCACGCGTGAGGAAATGCTGGATATAATGCAGATTTATTCCGTCTGCTCGCTGCTGGGCAAAAGTAAAACGGCTTTCAGCCGTCCGTTCAGGGACCCGCACCACACGATTTCCAATATCGCGCTTATCGGCGGCGGCACTACGCCCAAACCCGGCGAGGTAAGCCTGGCCCACAACGGCATTTTATTTCTGGACGAGTTTGCGGAGTTCAGCCGCTCCTCGCTGGAAGTGCTGCGGGAGCCGCTGGAGACTTTTAAAGTCACCATATCGCGCGCAAAGGATTCTTTGACTTTTCCGGCTAAGTTCACTTTAATCGCTGCCATGAATCCGTGCCCGTGCGGATACCACGGCAGCAATGTAAAACCCTGCCATTGTACGCCGCTGCAGATACAGAGGTACAAGGCCAAAGTCTCCGGCCCGCTGCTGGACAGGATTGATTTAACCGTAAATTTAAACCCAGTCCATTATAAAGACTGGCAGCAGCGCAGCGAGGGGGAAACCAGCGCGCAAATCCGCGCGCGCGTGGTCAAAGCGCGCGCCGCGCAGAAGGAGCGTTTTGCAAATTCCCCCACCACGGCAAACGCTTTTATGACGGTGGCGGAAATCAAAAAATACTGCCCGCTGCCCGATGGCGGCGGCGAAATTCTGGAAGCGGCCATGAAAAAGCTCGGCCTTTCCGCGCGCAGCTTGGATAAAATTTTGAAAACCGCGCGCACCATAGCCGATTTGGCCGGCAGCGCGGAAATTAAAAAGGAACATATAACCGAAGTCATGCAATACCGCCCGCTGGACAGGAAGGGCGTATCTGATATATAATTTATGTCTCTATCTTACGAAGAGAAACTTGCGCTTTTAAAAATAAATTCCTTCAGCTACCTGCGGGCCGACTGGCTTGAGAGGCTTTTGGGCATCTTCGGTAGCGCGCAGGAAATCTTAAAGCAAAACGCCGCGGCTCTGAGCGAGGAAGGCAAAATCTCGCTGCAAACCGCCGAACATTTTTTGAAAGCCGCCTCCGCGCTGTACGCTGAGCGCGAAATGGAGCGTACGCAGAAAACCGGCGGCGGCATAGTCTTCAAAGGTCATGAGGGCTACCCCGAAGTTTTGCTTGATATAAAAGAACCGCCGCTCGCTCTTTATATCCGTGGTAAGCTGGGCGAAAACGCCGCGACAGTCGCCATGGTGGGCACACGCAAAATAACGCCTTACGGCAAGCGAGCGGCCGCAAGACTGGCGGAAGATTTGGCTCTAAGCGGCATAACGCTTGTCAGCGGCCTTGCGCGCGGGGTGGACAGCATCGTGCACTCCGCGGCCGTCAAAAACTGTAAACCGACGTGGGCCCTTATCGGTACCGGAATAGGCCGTATATACCCGCCCGAAAACAGAGAGCTTGCGCTTGGTATACTGGACAAAGGCGGCGCGATAATATCCGAGCTGCCTTATGACGCTCCGCCGCTTGCCGCTCATTTCCCGCGGCGCAACAGGCTGATAGCGGGGCTTTCAAAACTGGTCGTGGTGGTGGAGGGAGAAGAAAAATCCGGCGCCCTCATCACCGCCAAAATGGCTTTGGAGCAGGGGCTTGACGTGCTGGCCGTTCCGGGTCCGATAGACAGCCCGCAAAGCTGCGGCACAAACCGCCTTATACGCGAGGGCGCGGCAATGGTTATGGACGCGCGGGATATTATTGACGCGCTGCCCGTGAATTTAAAAGCTGCGCTTGATACGGATAAACTTTATGCCGCGACGGATAAACCGGCCAAACTTATTGACCTTAACGAGCAGGAAACTAAAATTATGGCCGCAATCGGCGACGGCAGCAAATCAGTTGACAACATCGCGCTTGAAACCGGTTTTGACATAGCCGGACTCTCGGGCCTGCTGTTCAACATGGAAATTAATAATATAATATACTGCAAGGACGGCTTATACGCGAGGAATAAGTTTTAACCGGTAAATAAAAATGAAAACATACCGCAAAGAATTGGTTTTTAATATCAATAAGAGAGTGGATTTCATAAATATTACGGAAGATGTGCAAAAGGCCGTATCTGAAAGCGGTATCAAAGATGGGCTTGCGCTGGTAAACGCTATGCACATTACCGCAAGCGTTTTTATTAACGACGATGAACAGGGTCTGCACGGCGATTATAAACGCTGGCTTGAAACTCTCGCCCCGCATGAGCCGGTTTCTTTATATCAGCATAACCGCACGGGCGAGGATAACGGCGACGCGCATTTAAAGCGTCAAATTATGGGACGGGAAGTTGTTGTCGCGATAACAAACGGCGCGTTGGATTTCGGCCCGTGGGAGCAGATTTTTTACGGCGAATTTGACGGCTTGCGTCGCAAGCGCGTTTTAATAAAAATTATCGGGGAGTAGAACTATTATTTTTATATAAACGAAATAATATATAACGACAAAAATTTTCATATATCAGGAAATGGATGGGAAATAAAAATGACAGAGAAAAAAATAAATTCGGTTGATAAGCCGGAAAATAAAACCGAAAGCAATGCGACAGCAAAAACAAATAAAACCGCCGGCGGCAAATCTTTAATTATTGTGGAATCGCCCACGAAGCAGAAAACTATAAGCAAAATTCTGGGGCCGCAGTATATTGTGCGCAGTTCCTTCGGCCACGTGCGGGATTTGCCCGCGCGCGAAATCGGGGTGGACGAAAGGCATGATTTCGCCCCGACCTACGTACCCAGCGGCAAGCCCAAAATCATCGCCGAGCTTAAAGACGCGGTAAAAAAAGCAGATACCATTTACCTCGCCACCGATCCTGACCGCGAGGGCGAGGCCATTGCCTGGCATTTGCAGGAGCTGCTGAAATTAAAGCCCGAAAGAACTCGGCGTATTTACTTCCACGAAATTACGCCTTCCGCCGTCAAAGAATCTTTTGACCACGCGCGCGGGATAGACCATAATCTCGTTGACGCGCAGCAGGCGCGGCGCGTGCTGGACAGGCTGGTTGGCTACAAACTTTCGCCGCTGTTGTGGCGCAAAATCACTTCGGGGCTGAGCGCGGGGCGCGTGCAGTCCGTCGCGGTGCGTTTGCTTACGGAGCGCGCAAAAGAAATCGCCGATTTTAAGGAAGAGACTTACTGGTCAATAAAAGCCCGTCTTGAAAAGCCGGGCACGCCGCCGCCTTTTGCCGCGCGCATTCTAAAATGGGAAGGCAAAAACGCGGAGCAGACCACAACCTATAAACTCTTCGCTGAGGATTATAAAGTAAAGACGACGGTATTTAGGAGCAACGAATCCCTTGCGCCGGTCAACGCCGCGCTGCGCGGCGGTCCGCTTAAGGTGGAGAAGATTGAAAAAAAGGAAGTCCGCCAGAAGCCGCGCCCGCCGTTTATCACAAGCTCCATGCAGCAGGACGCGTATAATAAAATAGGTTTCTCGTCGCAGAAAACCATGCTCACCGCGCAAGGATTGTACGAAGGCATAGAAATAGGCGGCGAGACTGTCGGTTTAATTACCTATATGCGCACGGATAGTTTTAACGTCTCGCGCCAGTTGCAGGCGCAGACGCAGAAGTATATTAACGAAAAGTACGGTCAGCAGTTTGCGCCCGTAGCCGCGCCCGTCTATAAAAGCAAAGTGAAAGGCGCGCAGGAAGCGCATGAATCCATACACCCTACCGATGTCTACCGCACGCCGCAGAGCTTAAAAAATTATCTGACGGGCGACCAGTATAAACTTTACGAGCTTATCTGGCTGCGCTTCGTGGCGTCGCAGATGGCGGATGCGGTTTTCAACACTGTTTCCGTGGATATTTCCGCCGGCGGTGCGGATAAATGTCTGCTGCGCGCAAACGGCCGCACGGTCAAATTCAGCGGCTATTTATCGGTGTATAAAGAGGAAGACGACGAGACGGATTCCAAAGATAAAGACGAAACGGGCGAAAGCAGTGCTCTCCTGCCCCAGCTTAGCGAGGGCGATGAGCTTAAGCTGCTCGGCGTGGAAACCAAAGACCACAAAACCGCGCCGCCGCCAAATTACAACGAAGCCAGCCTTATCAAAACTCTGGAGAAGCACGGCATAGGCCGTCCTTCCACTTACGCGCCGACGATAAAAACTATCATAGACCGCAAGTATGCGCAAAAGCAGCCAAAAACCAATAAGCTGCTGGCGACGGAGCTGGGCATAACGGTCGCCGAGCATTTAAAGCAGTTCTTCCGCGATATTATGGACCTTTCATATACCGCCGGCGTGGAAGAAAAGCTGGACGACATCGCCGAAGGCGCGCAGAAATGGACCGGCGTAATACGCGATTTTTACACGGGCTTTACCAAAGATTTGGACAATGCCTCCCAAAATATGAACCGTCCGGAGCCGAAAATAGCCGATGGCGAAAAGTGTCCCCTTTGCGGCGGGCAAATGCTGTTGCGCCGCAGCAGATACGGGGAATACCTTGCCTGCGCCAGGTATCCGGAGTGCAAAGGCAAGAAGAATCTTTCCGGCACGGGCGCGGAGCCGCCGCAGCCTACGTCCGAGAAATGCGAAAAGTGCGGCAGCCCCATGGTCATCCGCAGCGGCCGGCGCGGCAAATTTATGGCGTGCAGCGCTTACCCCTCGTGCAGGAATACTTTTTCTATTGACGCAGAGGGCAAAAAGACCGCTGCCACGCGCATTGACAGCGGACGCAAGTGCCCCAACTGCGGCAAGGTTTTATTGCTGCGCAGCAGCGCGCGCGGCGAGTTTCTGGGGTGCAGCGGTTTCCCCAAGTGCAAGACGATAGTAAAAGTATCGCCCGAAGAAATCGCCGAAATAAAAAAGGCGGCCGTTGCAAATTAAGCCTTCTCTCTGTCCTTTAGGAGTGAGAGGCGGGCCGTTA
>JAIRLH010000025.1 GCA_031259485.1 Elusimicrobiota bacterium | reverse complement strand
GTCCCCGCTCCATGTTGTCCCATTACACACTTCTTTTGCATCTCCTATTACATTACCAAAGCTTGTACATATATCTCCCGTACACCCCAGCCCGGCGTTATCATAACTTATTGAGAACGTAAATTCCGTTCCTCCCTTTTTATATGTCGCGCTCATACAGCTTTGCTCATTGTTCAGAGCAAGAGTATAATCTCCTACTCTCATACTAGCCCCTGAAGCAGACTCTTTTAATTCATTGGTAGTAAGCTGACCCATTTTAGAGAAGTCGTCATAATACTTGCCATTGCGTACGAAGTTCTGGATTTGTTTAGCGCGAACCATCTCCAGCAGATTTACCGCTTCAATTGCGCGGGACTTAGCGACTGCTTTGCTGTATAGAGGGTAGACAATAGCAGTCAAAACTGCAATAATCAAGACTACCACCAGTATTTCTGTCAGCGTGAAACCTTTCTTCTTTTTGAATAGCTTATAAAACAACATAAAATACCTCCATTAGTTTAGGTAAGTAAATACTACAAAATAAAAAAGGCTTTGAGAAGAGGGGACTATACTATTTGGATAAGTAGATCATGTTAGCATTAAAAAGGGGAAAAAAGAAAACACAAAGAATAATTTTTTAATTGTCATTGCGAGGAACGAAACAATTCAAGGTCGTAAAGCTTGGCCTATAATAAGCAAAAATATGGGAAATAATGTCTTAAAATGATTAAACAACATTTTAGAGGTTGAATATGATAAAAAATATTGTCCAAAATGTGGTGGGATAGAGTTACAAAAATATGGTTTTTACAAAACAAAAACAACTTTACAGATGTAAATACTGTAAAGCTGTTTTTGTTTTGCAAAAAAGTTGGGTAGAGGGAGCCTATTCAAAGATTATAGTTTTGGGCGCATGGGCCTTAAAACGATAGCCAAGAAATACATAATATAACAGTCACTAAAAACAACTTCTTAAGCTAGCGAGAAGCCGCGGCCTGCGTTTGTATTTGCCTTAGCTCCCATCACAACTATTGGTTGTGTTGGGTATTTTATGTTCCGGCAAATCTTTGCAGGGAAACAGCTAATCAATATTTCGTGTAAGGCTCTTAAACGCGCGGCGCGGACGGCAAAGTTGCCCAAACGCGGGTAAAGTTATATAATATTCTAAAGCGGGCGGCGCGCGGCGCCGCCTTGTTCTTGCTTTACTAATATTAAGGAGACATTTAAAATGGCCAAGAAACTCACCGCCATGGACGGTAACAGCGCAGTATCGCACGTCGCCCATGCAACCAATGAAGTAATAGCAATATACCCTATCACGCCCTCTTCCACCATGGGCGAAATCTGCGACGCCAAATCCGCCAAAGGCGAAACGAATATCTGGGGCAATATTCCCGTAGTCAGCGAGCTTCAGTCCGAAGGCGGCGCCAGCGGCGCCGTGCACGGGGCTTTGGCTGCTGGCGCTTTAACAACCACTTTTACCGCCTCGCAGGGCCTGCTGCTGATGATACCCAATATGTTCAAAATCGCGGGCGAACTTACGCCCACGGTTTTCCACGTCTCAGCCCGCGCTATTGCCACGCACGCTTTGTCAATATTCGGCGACCACAGCGACGTAATGGCCGTGCGCCAGACGGGCTGGGCCATGCTGGCCTCGGCCAACCCGCAGGAAGCGATGGACTTTTCTTTGATCGCGCAGGCCGCCACGCTTAAGACGCGCGTGCCCTTCCTGCATTTTTTTGACGGCTTTCGCACCAGCCACGAGCTTAATATGGTTGACGTTCTAACCAAAGAGCAGATGAAAGATATGTTGAGCGAAACCCTCATCGCCGAGCACCGTAAAAACGCCATGAACCCCGAATATCCCACCGTGCGCGGCACCGCGCAGAACCCGGACGTTTACTTCCAGGGGCGCGAAGCCGTAAATAAATATTACGAAGCCGCGCCGGCTGTCGTAAAAGAACAGATGGAAATTTTTGCCAAAATGACGGGCCGCAAATACGGCCTTTTTGAATACAGCGGCGCGGCGGACGCCGAACGCGTGGTCGTTATCATGGCCTCCGGCGCGGATGTCGCGCAGACCGCCGTTGAATGTCTGGCGGGCGAAAAGGTCGGCGTGCTTAAAGTGCGCCTGTTCAGGCCCTTCAGCGCGGCTGATTTTATTAACGCTTTCCCGAAAACTACCAAAAAAATCGCAGTTTTGGACAGGACAAAAGAGCCCGGCTCCCTGGGCGAACCTTTATTTCAGGACGTTTGCGCCGCTTTCCTTACCGAGGAAGCCCGCGCCAAATTCCCCGCGACGCCGCTTATCGTCGGCGGCCGCTACGGCATAGGGTCAAAAGAATTTACTCCCCCCATGGTCAAGGCCGCGCTTGATAACCTCAACGCCAAAAAGCCCGTGACCGGTTTTATCCTCGGCATAGACGACGATTTGGGCGGCAAATCGCTCAAAACGCCGGTTGACTGCGCCAATATGGCCAGCAAGGCCTACAGCGCGATGTTCTACGGCCTCGGGTCGGACGGGACGGTAGGCGCCAATAAAAACACCATGAAAATTATCAGCGAGAATACTGATAATATGTCCCAGGGCTATTTCGTTTATGATTCTAAAAAAGCGGGTTCAATGACCACTTCGCATATACGCTTCGGCAGGGATTATATCCGCGCGCCTTATCTTATTGAAGCGGCGGATTTTATCGGCGTGCATTTGTTCTCCTTCCTTGAAAAATACGACGTGCTTTCCAAAGCCAAACAGGGCGCGACGGTGCTGATAAACGCACCCTACGAGGCGGATAAAGTCTGGGACAATCTGCCCAAAGAAGTGCAGCGGCAGATAGTTGATAAAAAACTTAAAGTTTATGCAATTGACGCCTCTCACATCGCGCTTAAAACGGGCATGGGCAGCCGAACAAACACCATAATGCAGACGGCGTTCTTCGGCATATCGGGCGTTATAGATAAAGACGCGGCCATCAAAGCCATCAAAGACGCCATCAAAAAAACCTATTCCAAAAAGGGCGACGAGGTCGTGCAGAAAAACTACGGCGCGGTTGACGCCGCGCTTGCCGGCGTGAATGAGATTAAATATCCCAATGCCGTGACTTCACAAATCAGCCGCAAGAGCGCCGTGCCGGCGGACGCGCCCGCTTTTGTCAAAGACGTTCTGGCCGATATGATTGTTTACAACGGCGACGTTTTGCCCACTTCCAAAATGCCCGCGGGCGGCGTTTTCCCAACCGGTACCACGCAGTACGAAAAACGCAATATCGCCATACAGTGCCCGTCGTGGGACGCGCAAACCTGCATACAGTGCGGCATCTGCTCGCTGGTATGCCCGCACGCGGCGATCCGAATTAAAGCGTATAACGCGGCGGAGCTTGAAAACGCGCCTGAAGCTTTTAAATCAACCGACGGTAAGGCTGATTTGGCCGGTTTGAAATTCACCGTACAGATTGCCGTTGAGGACTGCACGGGCTGCGGCGCGTGCGTAACCAATTGCCCCGTCAAAAACAAAGCTGACGAGACCAAAAAAGCCATCAACATGGCTGACCAGCTGCCTTTGAGGGAGACAGAGCCGGAAAACTTTAAATTCTTCCTCAATATCAAATCCGCCGACGTAAAAACTAAGAGGGAAAGCGTAAAGGGCTCCCAGCTGCAGACTCCTTTGTTTGAATTCTCGGGCGCGTGCGCGGGCTGCGGCGAGACGCCTTATGTAAAACTGCTCACCCAGCTGCACGGCGATCATATCGCTATAGCGAACGCCACCGGCTGCTCAAGCATTTACGGCGGCAATCTGCCCACCACGCCTTACACTAAACGCGCCGACGGCAAAGGGCCGGCGTGGGCAAACTCGCTGTTTGAAGACAATGCCGAGTTCGG
>JAIRLH010000134.1 GCA_031259485.1 Elusimicrobiota bacterium | reverse complement strand
GGGTCCGCCATTGCGCGCCGTTTGAGAGATTTATATTAACGCTTGCGGTACCGTTAGACGCGGTTTCGCCCAGAAAATACGAATCCGCGTTAGTTAAATTTACATTAACCGCCGCGTCTATGTAGCTTCCGTCGTCATCAATCGCTATTATATTGCCTTCAATCTGGATAATCTCGTTTTGATCGTTATTCGGATTAACATTTATAATACCAGAATCCGAGGCGTATATAGCGTAAGCTTCCGCATTTACGCCCGTTGCCGCAATATTATTAATTTTTAAATCCGAGAAAAAGTTTATCTGACCCTCGTATTGCGCGTATACGGCGACGGATAAAGCGCTGTCCGCGCTGGAGGACGTCTCGGCCAAAAGATTATCAATTGAAGCTTTGCCGTGAACATTAATAAAATACTTATCGGGGTTTGCTATTATTCCTTTGTCATATCCGTATCCGGTAATACCTATATTTTCCGCAGTTTTGGCGGCTTTTACCGTTATGTTATGAATATTTATGATATCATTCATATCATTTCCAAGATCTGCTTTCGTTGTAATGCTGGTGCCGACATTCACATTCGGATCCACGAATATCGCATAATTTGACGCATTGCCATTTTGCGATATTGCGCTGCCTGACAAATCAATATTCCCATTCGCTATGAAATGGCCGCCGTCCATTGCGGTTATCATAAGCGTTTGGACCGAACCGCTTGATTGTTGTATATTGTTTAATTCCGCCTTAATCGCGCCGTTTACGGTAATAGACGCTCCTTGAGTTCCGGAATTATTGTTAACTTGAAAAGGCGTCCAAAAACTACTAGCGCGCAGCGCGTAAACTTCAAGATTTCCATTGAAGTTTAAATGCCCTTTAGCACCGGTGTCATCATCCGCGTTAAGATAATAGCCGATACCAGTTACAGGAATACCGGCATTACCGAATTTTAAAATACCTGCGCCCCCATCCACATTTACAGTAATATCTTTCGTGCTGGACATTACGGCAAAATACGACGAAGCAGAGCCGTACTCATCTGATTGAATAGCGTGGGTTCCTTCGGTATCAATTGAAGTAAATTGATTTGCAAATACATTGCCTTCTCTTAGACCAAACAACATAAAAAATACCACCATCAACGCATATCTTTTCATACTATCTCCAAAGCAAATTAAAACATACATATATTACTACTATTACTATGGCAAGCGCGTTCGATGGTGATTGATTATTTCAAAATCCTTTCTAAAGCCTCCTTGTATTTTTTTACCGCTCCGGCGACAATCTCGGGAGCGATTTGCGGCGGCGCCGAATTTTTATCCCAGCCGGTTTGCTCCATATAATCGCGTATAAACTGTTTGTCAAAACTCTGCGGATTGGAGCCGACTTTGTAATAAGCCGCGTCCCAAAAACGGGAAGAATCGGGCGTCAATATTTCGTCAATCAACGCAAGCTCTCCGTCGATAATGCCAAATTCAAATTTGGTATCCGCCAAAATTATGCCGCGCGCCTTAAGATATTCCCAGCCGAATGTATAAAGAGCAATGCTTTTTTCTTTAATTTTATTGGCAAGTTCCGCGCCGAGCTTTTGCGCCATATATTCAAAAGGAACGTTCTCGTCGTGGCCGCTGTCGTTTTTGGTTGCCGGCGTAAAAATCGCTTCGGGCAATTTTTGCGCGTTTTGCAAACCCGCGGGCATTTTATTGCCGCAAATTGTGCCTTGCTTTTCATACTCCGCCCAAGCCGAGCCGGCCATATAACCGCGCACCACGCATTCAAAATCTATACGCCGCGCTTTTTTTACGAGAACAGTTCTGCCCTGATAATATTCTTTATCCAGTTGGCTGTCAGCGGGCAAAAACTTGTTTATTTCGTCAATATCCGCGCTGATTAAATGATTTGGCGCGATATCTTTTGTTTTATCAAACCAAAAATTACTGATAGCGGTTAGGATTTTGCCCTTGCCTGTTATCGGCGTCGGCAAAATATGGTCGAAAGTTGAAACTCGGTCCGAGGCGGTTATCAAAAGCCTGTCGCCCAAGTCATAAACTTCGCGCACTTTGCCGCTTCGCAGAAGGGGCAGGTTTATTTTGTTCATTTTAATTCCCCCTTTATAGGATTTTCTTTTATATTATAACATTTTACAGACCAATAAAAACGTTGACAAGAATATATATTTTTTGTTAAATATATTTAGTTATTGCAGTTAAAATTTGATACTGTTTTTGGGAGTTCCCGCAAGGGAACGAGCTTTTGAGATATCAAAAGCATACTAAGAACCTAAAAGCAGCTCGTTATCAGGCGTAAGATTTTGGGAATTGCAAGCCCGAAGTCTTGCGCCGAGCGTTTACCGCCTTCGGGCGGTAAACCACGGCTGTTACGTTTTTGGGTTATCTTAGTAGCTCATACATAACAGCCGTTTTGTTTTGTATAAAAAGCTAATTGAACATAAGGATAAAATTATGAAAAAAGTCTATGTCCTGTTATTTGCCGTTTGCGCGGCTTTCGCGTTTTCAGCCTGCACGCGCAGCGAGAAAGATGCTCATAAAACCATAAGCGACCCGCGCCAAGCTGCCGAGGAACTGCTGAAAATTACCCATATGGACGTTTTGCTTGATAAAACCATGGACCAAGTGCTCGGCATGCAAATCCAGCAAAATCCAGAGCTCGTGCCGTACAAAAGCGTTATGGAAAAATTTTTCCGCAAATACATGAGTTACGAAAGCCTGAAACCGGAGATTATTAAAATATATTCCGATAATCTCAGCGTGCAAGAATTAAACTACACTATCGCCTTCTACAAAACCTCGACCGGTCAAAGAATTCTTGAAGTCCTGCCACAGATTACGCAGCAGTCAATGCAGCTGGGGATCGCAAAAGTACAGGGGCATATCTCGGAACTTCAGCAAGAAATTGAAAAAACAAGGCTGAGTTTAATGCCAAAACAAAAATAAAGTTACGGAATGTCCAAGTTTAAAGCAGTTATACGTCATTGCGAGGAGCCGCATTGTAGCGAAGCGAAGACGGGCGACGCGGAAATCTTATAAAATAAGGATTTGTCCAAATGTATAAGATTGCTTAGCTTTCTCGCAATGACGACGCCTATTTTAATTTCCTCTCGGCGGATATAATAATATTTTCCAGCAAATAAGTCAGTGTGAGCGGCCCTACGCCGCCGGGCACGGGGCTTATGGCACCCGCGATTTTAGCCACGTTATCGTAATCAACGTCGCCGCAGTAAACGCCGTTTTCGTCCTCGTTTGTGCCGACGTCAACCACAATTGCGCCCGCGCGCAACATATCGGCTTTCAGAAACCTGGGCGAGCCTATGGCGCAAACCACAATATCCGCGCCGGCAAGAGAGGCTTTTATATCTTTTGTCTTTGAATGTAAAATTTTGACCGTCGCGTTTTCGCAGGTAAGCATATGCGCGGCCGGTTTGCCAACTGTTGAACTGCGGCCTATTACCGCGATTTCCGCGCCCGCGAGCGGGATTTTATGATATTTCAGGAGCTCAACCACGGCTTTTGCCGTGCACGGAGCGAAGCCCCGCATTGCCGCAAGCTCCGCCGCGGTTTTGCATAAAAAAAGGCGGCCGGTGTTCAACGTGCTTGCGCCGTCTATATCTTTGGCGGCGTCAAGAGCTTCCCACACGGCCGGGATATCCAAATGTTTTGGCAGAGGTTTGGGGATAAGGACGGCGTCCACGCTTTCGTGGGCGCAGGTTTTTTTGATTAAATTTATAAAATCTTCCGGCGCGGTCCGGGGGTTAAATTCAATAAGCTCGCCGCTGATGCCCAGTTTTTGGGCCGCTTCAAGCTCTTTTTTGAGGTAGAGATAGGAGGCATAACCGCCTTCCCACCCTATGCCTGCCAGCTTCAAAGGCCGCCCAAGTTTCCGGCTGCAAAACTGCGCCCTGGCACCCAAGGTTCGGCGGATTTGCGAAGACAAGGTTTTTCCCTCTAATAGCATATTCATATGATACTAAAATTAGACGTATTTTTGTAATAAAAACACCGCTGACCGCGTAAGTATTTATGTCAGACGCAATGCGCGGTTTTTAAATGAAAAGCGGGCTGGCAAAACCCAAATTAAGCAATAATTGTATAATATATGAACGGGATAGAATTATACAATTTTATCCTTTCCTTTATATATGAAAACTACCGATTATTCGGAACATTTTAAAATCAAAGTCCTGACGGAAATAAGCCGTATGTTTTTTGCCGGCACGCTTGAAAAAGATATTAACCGCATCCCGTTTAATATAA
>JAIRLH010000114.1 GCA_031259485.1 Elusimicrobiota bacterium | reverse complement strand
ATATGGCCGTATATAGCCGCCGTATTCCCAATATGATATACTTTATAATATTTTAAAGGTGACGGGAATATTTATGCGGATAATGCAAAGCCAAAAAGTGCGCGAAAGTTTTTTAGCTTATTTCAAACAGAAAGGGCTGCCGGTGCTGCCTTCGGCCCCGCTTATCCCGCACGGGGACCCTACTTTACTGTTCACCTCCGCCGGTATGGTGCAGTTTAAGGCCAATTTCTTGGGGCTCAAAAAAAATTTGAAAGGCGCGGCTACCAGTCAGAAATGTCTGCGTACTACGGATATTGACAATGTGGGGTTCACTAAACGCCATCTTACTTTTTTTGAGATGCTGGGCAATTTTTCCTTCGGCGATTATTTTAAAAAAGAGGCCATAAACTGGGCGTGGGATTACCTGACAAATACGCTGGAAATAGACAAAAACCGCCTTTATGTGAGCATATACAAAGGCGGCATAGCGCCGCGCGACGAGGAGGCTTTTCAGATTTGGGCCGGCCTTGTTGACAAAACCCGCATTTTTGAACTGGGCGAAAAGGATAATTTCTGGACTATGGGCCCCACCGGCCCCTGCGGCCCGTGCAGCGAGATTTATTATGATTTCGGCCCAGATAAAGGCTGCCCGCTGTGCAAAGACAAAACGATCGCCTGCGACTGCGGCAGGTATGTGGAAATTTGGAATCTGGTTTTCACGCAGTTCAACCGCTTTGATGACGGCAAGCTGGAGCTGCTGCCTCAGAAAAACATAGACACGGGCATGGGGCTGGAAAGGCTTTGCATGGTAATGCAGAACGCCGATAATCCCTACGATACGGATTTATTTTCGCCGATTATAGAAAATGCGAAAAAAATATTGGACATAAAGGGCAAAACTCCGCTTGAAACAACCGCTTTGAGAATTATAGCCGACCATATACGCGCCGCGGCGTTTTTGATTTCCGAAGGCGTTTTGCCGTCTAACGAAGGGCGCGGATATATTCTGCGCCGCTTAATCCGCCGCGCCGCGCGCTACGGCAAGCTGTCCGGCAGGGAAACGCCGTTTTTATACGAACTCGTACCCGCGGTTATAGCGGTTTACAAAAATATTTACCCCGAACTTCAGGCCAATGTCCTTCACATAAACAATGCTTTGAAAACCGAGGGCGAGGCGTTTTTCAGAACGCTTAACGACGGGGAAGAAAAGCTGCGGGAAATAATCAAACATAATCCTCGTAAAGTTTCCGGCGCGGAGGCGTTCAATCTGTACGAAACTTACGGCTTTCCCTTTGAGCTTACAAAAGAAATTTTGTCCGCGAAAAACATAGAAACGGACGAGGCCGGTTTTTACGCCGCGCAGGAAGAGGCAAAAAAATCCTCCAAAGCGAACGACGATGAATCTGAAAAGGAAAAAGTCGTCATTTTGCAGGAGCTTGAAGGCAAAAACAGCCCCACCGTTTTTACCGGATACGAAACTTTATCCGACGAAGGGCAGGTAATCGCGCTGCTTGACAAGAAATATAAAACGGTTGAAGTTTTGAGCGGCGAAGGGTTCCTGATTTTGGATAAAACCCCGTTTTACGCCGAGAGCGGCGGGCAGGCGGGCGACGTCGGTATTATGGAAAAAGACGGTCAACCCGTTTTACGCGTGCTTGACGTGCAAAAACCGCTTGAAAAATTATTTTTACATAAAGTTTCCGTCATAAAAAACAACGTAAAAACCGGCGATAAATTGGCGGCAAAAGTAGACGCGCGGACGAGACTGCGCACCTCTTCAAACCATACCGCCGTGCATGTGCTGAACGCCGCGCTAAAAAAAATCTTGGGCGAAACAGTGCGGCAGGCCGGCTCTTTTGTATCTCCTCAAAAATTGAGATTTGATTATACCGTTCCCTCCGCTCCGACGCGGGAGCAAATGGCTGAAGTCTGGAGCGTCGCAAGCGATATCGTCGCCGCAAATTTGAAAGTTGAGACGCAAATCCGCCCGCTGGCCGACGCGAAGGAATTGAAAGCGACGATTTTACTGGGTGAAAAATATGCCGACCCCGCGCGTTTCATCTTAATCGGCAAAGAGGGTTTTAAAGACCCGCTTAACCGCGCGAGCCTTGAGCTCTGCGGCGGCACGCACGTCAGAAGCACGGGCGAAATTATGGCGATATGTCTGCTTAAAGACAGCGCGCTTTCAGCCGGCGTGCGCCGCATAGAGGCCGCCGCCGGATTAAGCGCGATAGACTATTTGAAAGAGGCGGCGGATAAGGCGGTGTTCGCCGGCAAATTATTAAACGTTTCCGTTGAAGAGCTTGACCATAAAATAGCATCCATGCTGAAAGCGGAAAAAGATTTGCGCAGAGAAATCGCGGATCTGCGCCGCAAACTTTTGAGCGGCTGCTCCGCCGAAGGCGCGCGGGAAGAAATAAAGCTTAAAGATAATTTTACGGCCGTCGTTTTTAATACTGAAAATACCGAGATAAAAGAGCTCCGCGCGCTGGCCGACAATATGGCGGCAAAAAACGCGGGCAAAGTCATAATAATTTCAACCGATAAAGACGGCAAAAAATCCTTTGTGGTAAAGAGTTTTGCGGGCGGGCCCGCCGCGGGCAAACTGTGCAAAGAAATCGCCGCGGCTATAGGCGGCAGCGGCGGAGGCGGCGCGGAATTTGCCCAAGGCGGCGGCGCCGCAATTGCATGGACCGATTTTATGCAAAAGGTAAAGAATTTGCAAGTATAAAACCGCCGTCCGTCGCGCCTCAACCGTCCTTGCGAAGAGCTATTCGCAGATTCCGAATAAATCCGGAGTCGTCATTCTGCGCGAAGTCGCAGAATCTATTCTTCTATTTAGATTCTGCAATTGCGTTAAACTCCATGCAGAATGACAAAAAATATAACAAATATTTTAAATCTGCGCGATTTTTGCATTGCTACTTTTTCTATTGCAGTTCCTTAAAATATCATTTATAATATATTAAACCGCTTTGAATCCTCCCAGAGGAACAGGCTGGATATTTTTAATCATAAAGATATATAAGGATAGCATATGAACCATAAACGCTTAAAAGGTTTTACTCTGATTGAATTACTGGTCGTTGTTTTAATCATCGGCATTCTGGCCGCTATTGCGCTTCCGCAATACCAGAAAACTGTCTTAAAGACCCGTTTATCTGAAAATCTCTTAATAATGAGAAGTTTATCTACGGCGATAGACGAGTATTATTACACAACAGGGCAATTCCCTTCACATATATCAGATTTGAGCCTAACTCTTCCAAACCTGCCATGCAATAATAACTGGTGCCAAGGTAAATATTTCAGATATGGTTTTCAAGGAACGAGACTGCAATCTTGGGATTTGACCGCCACATACGGTATACTTTATATAACAAGATTTAATGATTATATTGATCCCGGATTTTATTGTTTTGAAGTAAAAACTTCTGTTGCCGCGCAAAAGAATTATTGCGCGTTCATTGGCGGACATAATAAAATCCAAAGCCCTACAAGCCCAGATTTTTGGTGGTATAAACTGTAATTGGCGGATCTGACAGATTTTATCGTAAAAACCTTCTTTCAACGCCCGTCTAAATAATGCTATTATTTAATAAACGGAAGTTTTAAGACAAACAAAATTTTATGAAAAGTTTAGACAGACTCATAAAAGCCTTCCGCCGCCTGCCCGGCGTGGGCCCGCGCCAGGCCGAGCGTTTTGCGCTGTACTACCTGCGCGCAAGCGAAAGCGAAGTGGCGGAATTCACTCAGGCACTGCTCAAAATGCGCGAGAGCGTGCACTATTGTACGCAATGCTTTTCATACAGCGAGGGCGGTATCTGCGACATCTGCGCAGACGATTCGCGCGAGCAAACGCTGCTTTGCGTTGTGGAAGAACCCAAAGATATTGAAGCAATAGAAAAAACGCGCGCCTTCAACGGTCTTTATCATGTTTTGCACGGCTCCATATCGCCGCTGGACGGGCGCACTGCGGATTCCATCAAAATAAAAGAGCTTATTGAGCGCGTGCAAAACTCGCCGCAGGAAATACGCGAGGTCATCATAGCCACAAACCCGGATACGGAGGGAGAGACGACTTCTCTTTATATCGCCGATGTTCTGCGCGGTCTGGTTGGCAAAGTCAGCCGCATAGGCTACGGCATGCCGCTTGGCGGACATATTGATTATATTGACGAGATGACGCTTTCCCACGCTTTAAAAGGCCGCACCAAAATTTAACCGCGCCAGCACGCCAGCCGCTATGCATATATCCTTTTACCGCAGGCCCCTGTTTATTATTTTGGCAATATACGCGGCCTGTCTTGCGCTGTCCTTAAAGCCGCCCGAGCCGAAGCCTTTCGCCGCTACGGGAAATGCTGACGTTGAGGCGGCCGTAATATCCTACCCGCAGGTTAAAGGCGGTCGAACCGCTTTCTTCGCATATATAAAAGAACAAAACCTGAACGCTTATGTAAGCTGTCATAACTGCCCGCAGATTTTGAGGGGCCAGCTGGTGATGCTGCGCGGCAGCATAGCGCCTGTTGAGAGCGACGATAACTTCGGCAGCTTCAACTGGGCAAAATATCTTGCGCGAAAAAATATTTTCGCGCAGATACGGGCCGAGCACGTGCGGGTTGCGGGCGTTTACTCGCGTTTCTGGGCCGGATTATCGGTTGTCAGAAACGATATTCTAAACACCTTCCAAAATAATTTTGACGCGGATTTAAGCGCAATCCTAACCGGCATAACCATAGGCGAAAAGGGCGACATCAGCCGCCGGCTGTACGCCGCATTTCAGGACAGCGGCGCAATGCACCTGCTTGTGGCGAGCGGCGGAAATGTGGGGTTTATCACGCTGATAGTTTATTTTTTATGCTCAATGTTGGGCGCGGGCCGCAAAACCTCGGCCGCGGCCGCTTTGGCGCTGGCCGCGCTTTATACGCTTGTCGCCGGCGCTGACGCGCCGCTTTTGCGAGCCTATTTGATGACGCTGTTCGCCACAATAGGCTTTATGCTGGGCCGAAAAAGCGGCGTTTTACAGGGTTTCACGGCCGCCGCGCTGCTGATTTTAATTATAAACCCTCAGAGCCTGTTTGAAGCCGGTTTTCAAATGTCTTTTTTGGCGACTTTGGGCATTATCCTGCTTGTTTCCAATTTTAGACTTGATTTCGGGACTCATAAAATTTTGACTTTTGCTCTGCGGGTTTTCTTTGTTTCGCTTGCCGCGCAGGCCGCGCTGCTGCCGGTGTTTACAAATTATTTTTATAAAATTTCTTTTACGGCCGCGCTTTCAAATATCCTGTTGGTGCCTTTGAGCGGCATTATAATGGGCTGCGGATTTTTGACGTGGCTGCTTTCGTTGTTACATTTAGATTTTATTTTTAAAGCCGCGGTTTTTGTTTTGGGATTTCTGCTGGCCGTATTCAAACTGCTGGTGGAGTTTTTTGCAGATTTCAATCTGTCAAAATACGCCGCAGGCGCGTTAAAACCCACGACGGTCGCCGCTTATTATATCGCGCTTTTCGCTTTCCTTAATTTGCCGATAATAAAGCGCAAAATTTTATACGGCGTTTTTTGGTGCTCCCTAATTTTTATACTTCTATTCTGCGGACTTTTCACTGCGCGTAACGCGCAGCATATTCTGCGCGGCCGCTACGCCGACGCGCTGCTCATCAAAGAAAGCGGCAAAATAAAAGTTATAGGCGCGGGCGTAAGCGCCGATGTCCTGCGCAAAGCCGTTTTGGCAAGCGGCCGCGCGGAGAT
>JAIRLH010000144.1 GCA_031259485.1 Elusimicrobiota bacterium | reverse complement strand
TAATGATCAAAGACTTTACTGTGGAGCTGAGCGTCATTTGTCTTGGATAAGCAAAAAAATATGCTCGTCTTACGGCGGACAGAGTATGCCAGGAGATTTT
Organism: Elusimicrobiota bacterium; assembly: GCA_031259485.1. Taxonomy (GTDB): domain Bacteria; phylum Elusimicrobiota; class Elusimicrobia; order Elusimicrobiales; family Elusimicrobiaceae; genus Proelusimicrobium. The sequence goes on along the minus strand of JAIRLH010000144.1, from coordinate 5,580 downwards.
TTTACAGACCAAATAGATGTTTTTAGCATGTGATTCTAAAACAAATATCCGCTTTCAATACTACACAGCGGGCTCATCTTATTTAATAAACAGGCTGCGCGTTTTGAAATGCGCGGCCTGTTCCCGATATTCTTACGACGTTAAAAACCGCCGACCTCCATTTGTTTAAGGAAATCCTTATTTGATTTCGTGGCGGAGGTTTTGTTGATGTCTATCTCGGAGAAAGGAATAAAAGGAAAAAAGCCGTCTCAAAAAGACAAAATAAAAACGCCGTTATTATAAAATAACCCCGCAGGTCTCGGCGGAGATAATGGCGGCTTCTAATACAAGCGCGGGCGAAGTATTGCGGTTTAACGCGCGTTTGTAGAAATTAAGTTTTTGCAACAGTCCGCCCAGCGCGGCGCGGCGGTCCGCTTCGGCCGCGGCCGTCCACTGCGTATGCGCGGCGACGGCAAGCATATCCATCGCGCAGGCGGCCTGCGCGCGCGCCTGCGCCAGAGTTTTGGAAAGGCCCATAGCCGCGGCCGGCGCAAAAGCCGCGCCCGCGGGCATGGCGGCAAAATCCCCCAGCGTCTGCGCGGCAAGCATGGCTTTCGCGGTGGAGCCGGCGCCGTAGTATGCCGAGCGTTCGGCGATGTCGTCTTCAACAAAATTATCTTTGAGGATATTTATTATGATATCGCGCCCCAGCGGCGCGAAATTCACAGCCTGACAGCGGGATTTGATTGTGGCAAGCATGGCCTCGCGCTTCGCGCTGATTAAAATCCAGACGGTGTTTTGCGGCGGCTCTTCTATAAATTTAAGCAACGCGTTTGCGGCTTCGTCGTTCATTTTTTCGGCCGCGTCTATAATATAGACTTTCCATTTGGCCAGCGCGGCGCGCTGCTGGCTGGCGGCCGTAAGGGCGCGCACGGTGTCAACGCGCAGGGTTTGCTGCTTTTCGGGTTCCTCGCCGCGCAGGGCGGCCTGGTAGGCGAAATCAGCAAAAATTATGTCGGGATGAGTTCTGGCGTCAATATGTTTGCAGTTTATGCAGTCGCCGCAGCTGTCCTGCGCGTCGCGCGCGGCGGCGTCAAGACAGTTGAGGGTTTTTGCAAATTCCAGCGCGGACATGGCTTTGCCCACGCCGGTCGGCCCGCCAAAAATCATAGCGTGCGGCACGCGGCCGGACTTTAAGAAGCCTTGTAAAGTATTTACGGCCTTATGTTGTCCAAGAATTTTTTTGAAGCTCATTTTGCCCGCCTGTTCCTCCGCCTATTCCCCGTCCAAAATAGCGTAATTTGAAAGTTCCCGCAACACGGTTTTATGTATTTCGGCCACAGGTTTGTCCGCATCTATTATGACGGCATTCGCGGTTTTTGCAGCTATTTCGCGGTAGCCTTTGCGCATTTTGTGGCGGAAGGCCTCGTCCTCGCGTTCAAGCCGGTCCGAGAACAAATATTCCCCGCGCTCGGTGAAATATTTATCGGACATTAAAAGGACAAGCGTCAAATCCGGCTTGAGGTTCAGCGTGGCGATGTCGTTGAGTTTGTTAATTATGTCCATATCAATGCCGCGGCCGTAACCCTGGTACGCGCAGCTGGACATTGTATAGCGCTCGCAGATAACGGTTTTGCCGGCTTCAAGCGCGGGTATGATTTTCTGCTGCGTATGCTGCGCGCGGGAGGCCTCGTAAAGCAGCAGTTCCGCCATCGGAGAGACTTTATGCGCCGGGTCAAGCACTAGCCTGCGGATACGCTCCGCCACGTCGTCGCCCCCGGGTTCGCGTGTGAGCAGCACATCCGCCTCCCGTTGCGACAGATAATCGCTGAGCAAGTTCGCCTGCGTGGATTTGCCCGACCTGTCCGGCCCTTCAAAAACGATAAATTTAGCTTTCATATTATAATATTTTAGTAAATTTTGCCTTTCATGCCGTGATGTTTTATTGAATATATCTTGTTGTATAATGAATAATACACAAAAAATTACTTGAAATTTTAATCGTTTTTATATAATATTTTTTAAAGGTATTAATTCAAAACATTTACGAATCAGGAAAATATATGAAGAAAAACGGTTTTTCTTTAATAGAGTTGCTGATTGTGGTTTTGATAATAGGTATTTTGGCCGCAGTAGCCGTAGCAAATTACGGCATCATAATAGAAAAAGTTTACGCAGCAAAAGTAATGGCTCTTGGCCATGCCATAAAATATGCCGCCGAGAGATATTATTTCATACAAGGGCATTACCCTGAGGCAAAAGCACAGCTGGACATAACGTGGAAATGCCCGGAAGGATTTTCCTGCGTGTGGCGTGAAGACGGCATAAGCAAAATGACGTTCAGGCGTAGCGGTAAATACACGATAATTTTTAGTTTTGCGCAAAGGGAGCCGCCCTATACAAACATGACGTACTGCGTGGCCCCCAAGAAAGATGAATACAGGAACAAACTCTGCAAAGCGGTAGCCGGAAACGGCGAAAACATTTCGCCGGATGACGGCTCGTACAGCAGATACAGAATAAAATGATTAAAATATTGCGCTGCCGCAATTTAATGTTTGCAAGTTTGTTTTACGTTGTAAAATAGTGACGAACGGAGGATAAAAATGCAGAAATTGTTGGCGCTGGTCCTGTTGGTCTCATTTGCTTGCGCGGTTTCTTTTGCCGCGCCGGCCCAAGCGGCAAAGGAGCCGGCGGATAAAGCCGCCGTTGCGGAGCAACGCAAAGCTGCGCGCGAAGAAATGCAGCAGGAGAAAAAGGCTCTTGAGGAGCTGGGGAAGAAATATAAACAGGCCCCCGAAGCGGAGAAGCCCGCGATAGAAGCGCAGATAAATGACGCGCTTGGCAAAAGCTACGACAAGAAAATATCCAAAATGGAGAGCAATCTTGCCGAAGCCAAGAAGCCGGAGGCAAAACAGAAATACATAAGTTCCGCAGCGAAGAAGTTAATGGGCGTTAAAAAGCAGCGCGGCGCGTCCAAAAAAGCCAAAAAAGACGATAAAAAAGGAGAGAATACTAAAACTAAACATTGGTTTTAAATAGAATCCCTCGGGCGAAATAAAAACTAACGCCCGGGGGATTTTTGTCGCAAGTTGCGGCGGATTTTTCAAGAACAAACTAATTTTTTATCTTGATATCATTATCTTGCGTAGAAAGTTTTCCCTACGCGGTTTATATGCTCAATCAAATCTTTGTTTGTGATATTTGAAAAAAGGACAATATCAGTTTTATAAGGCAGAAGCAAATCGTCTATATTATTTTCTATTTTCCATTTTTCGTTTAAAGTTAGATTGCCTTTTAACGAAATATCAATATCGGAATACGGTTTAAAATTCCCTTTTGCGCGCGAGCCGTAAATAATCGCGGAGTCTACCCCCGAGTAAGCGGATAAAATCGCCTTAATATCTTGTATGATGGAATCTTTCAATCCAAACCGCACGGTTATTTTGTCCCCATAATTTTTTTAAAATCTAAAAAGAGCGCGTAATATTCATCTAATATCGTTAGTTGTTTAAAGTTTGGAGCGGCCGCGCGTAAGCTGAAGGTAAAAATCAAAAATAGTTTCCCCGCCGCGCGGGAATGCGCGTAAAATCGGTTTGTTTTTAGATAAAGGCAGTTTGTTAATGCCCTTTTTGGTACTGAAATCAAATAAATATCCGGTTTCCAAAACTAAAGGTCTTATTCTTTTATCAAACGCGCCAGAGCCATAAGGATAACAAAAGGAATAAATCGGGCGGTTCAGTTTTTTCTCAAGAAATTCTTTGCTGCCTTTAATTTCTTTTTTAGCTTCATCCGAAGTTAGGTCTCGCAGTCTTTTATGTGTTAAAGTATGAGAACCGAAACTTATCAAGCCGCTGCCTTGCATTTCCAAAATCTGTTCCCAAGTCAAATAATCTTTCTTAACTCCTATAAAGTCGCAGGTAAGAAAGATATTCGCCTTTATGTTTTTTTCTTTTAGAATAGGAAAAGCTCTTGTCCAATTATTTAGATATCCGTCGTCAAGAGTAATTACTACCGGTTTTGCGGGCAAGGGCGCGTCGTGCAAAACCGTTTCAGCCATTTGATCAAAATTTATAGGCGTAAAACCTTTGTCTAAAATAACTTCAAGTTGTTTTTTAAATATTTTAGGATTTATAAAAAAAGCGTTTTTATCATCGGTGTCTTCAATATTGTGATACATTAAAGCAACGAGGCCTTTTTTGGGCGGCAGCCACCAAGTGAAACGAAGCGAAAAAGCAATTAAAATAGAAACGAAAATTACAAAAATGATAATCATTGTTTTCCCTTATTTTTTTGCAATTCCCATAATTTTGCATACTTGACCGCAGGGTAAAAAGAAGAAAATAAAGCCCACAAGAATCCTTGCAGGCCGTCAAGAAAAGATAATTTTAATATGTAAATTTTTAAAAAATCGACCGGCGGACGCAACAAATTATAAATTTTGAATTTTTTGCCGCGTTCGTATAAGGTTTGCGCGCCTAGAGAAGTATAGCTATTAAATTTTTCAAAGTATTGAACTATATTTCTATATGGCCTATGTTCTATAAAATTTTTTAAGACTGCAACTTTCCCGTCTGCTTTTAAAGTTTCGTGCACAAGTCCGCCGCTGTAAAACGCCTTACTGCGCAGTGCGAGACGAGGATGTTTTTCGTTATTTAAACCGCTGTATTTCATCTTTTTGCCTAAAAACACGTTGGTAAAAGGAACAAAAAATAAAACGGCATTTGTGTTTTTAATAACTCGCAAAATTTCATTTTTTAATTTTGGCGTTAATATTTCATCCGCATCAATATTCAAAATCCATTTGCACGAGCATTGTTCAAGGGCATATTGTTTTTGTTCTGTAAAAGATTCCAACTTTTTTGTAAAGGTCTTGGCTCCGAAGGTTTGGGCAATTTTAACGCTTTCATCAGTGGAATAATCGTCAACTATTATAATTTCTTCGGCAAAATTTTCGAGTGCATGGAGGGCTTTAGGCAAGTTTTCAGCTTCATTTTTAACTATAAGAAATACAGACATTTTGCTTTGAGCAGGATTCATTTTTTATCTTTTAACTGTGAGAATTTTGATATAATTAAATTAATATTATACTTTAATTATACTAAATAAGTGGATAAGAACGGTTTTGTTAATAATAAAGAGAAAAGGCTGATTTCACGGGGTATTTTGGATATTTAAAGTGCAAATTTATAAAATGACGGTTTATTCTGTAAAACAAGCTAAAAGAGAAGTGCTTGACAGTAATTTTAAGAATATTATATTTCTATAATTCCTAAAAAAATAGGAATAATGAAAACACAATAGCGTATAGATTTTTTATAGTTCAGAGATAAATCCTAAAATTTGCAGATTATTAACAGTATTGATATTATTAAGTTGGGAAATAAAGAAATTATCAATACTTTTTAAAACTGCCCAGTTTTCTAAACACAAAATCCAAAATCAAACTTACTTTGGGCGCGCGAAAGACTTTTTATGCAGATATAATTAAGAATAATATAATAGCATTTGGAATAATTAAAATGGACATAGTTAAAAATCAAACGGTTTATAAAAAATTTTTACTGATAAGAACAGATCGCATAGGGGATGCGGTGACAA
>JAIRLH010000047.1 GCA_031259485.1 Elusimicrobiota bacterium | reverse complement strand
GGAGGCGGAGGAAAAATTCAAGACGGCAAACGAAGCCTTTGAAGTCCTCTCCGACGCGCAAAAAAGGCAAATTTACGATAATTACGGCCACGAAGGCGTAAGCGGCATGGGCGGCGGGGGCTTCCACGGCGGATTTAGCGGGTTTGAGGACATCGTAAGCTCAGTCTTTGGCGATATGTTCGGGGGAAACTTCGGCGGTTTCAGCAGCGGCGCTCGCAGGCCGCGCGCGCAAAGGGGCGCGGATTTAAAGCAGCAAATTGTCATAACTCTTGAAGATGCCTACCGCAGTCTTGAAGAAAGTATTACCTACAACCGCGTGGACACTTGCCATATTTGCCACGGCACGGGCGCGCAGGAAGGCAGCGGGGCAAAAATTTGCCCCACGTGCAGGGGCGCGGGAGTGGTGCAGTTTAGCCAGGGGTTTTTCTCCATGCGGCAGGCCTGCCCGGACTGCGGGGGCCAGGGCTCCGTGATAGAAAAGCCCTGCCGCGCGTGCCGCGGCGTGGGACGCGAACACGGCAAAAATACCATAACCGTCAAAATCCCCGCGGGCGTGCGGGACGGTATTGTGCTCAAAGTCTCTAACGGCGGCGATGTCGGGGCCAACGGCGGCGGCTACGGGGATTTGTATCTTGAAACGCGCGTCAAAAAACATAAAATCTTCACTCGCGACGGCGACGATTTGGTTGCCGAAGCCCATATCACTTACCCCACGGCCGCGCTTGGCGGCAGTTTTGAGATAGAAAATATTAAAAAGGAAAAGGTGAAAGTCATCGTGCCAGAAGGCAGCCCGCACGGCGCGGTGATAACTTTGGGCGGGCAAGGCATGCCTGTTTTGGGCCGCGCCGGTAAATACGGCAATTTAAAAATCGTACTGAACATAGACGTGCCGCGAAAATTAAGCGCGCGCCAGAAAGAGCTGATTAGAGATCTGGGCGAAAGTTTTGATAACGACGGTACGTCGTCGGGCGGGCAGTCCGGCAAAAAAGGAATTTTTGAGAATCTCTTCGGGGTTTTGTTGTAATAATATTTTTGTAAACTTTCAATATGCCGCAATATTTGGCTGAAATCAGCGGGGATGAATTCACCTTACCGCAAGACGAAGCGCGCCACCTTAAAGTGGCGCGGTTGCGCGCGGGCGGAGAAATCAAAATTTTTGACGGCAAAGGCCGCAAATTTTTGGCAACGCTCGCGGCAGCGGACGACAGAACCGCTGCCGGCCGCATAATAAAAGAGATTCCCGTTGCCGCGCCAAAGCGCGTAATTCATTTATATTTCAGCGCAATAGCGCGCCCCGCCGCGGAGGACCTTCTTGACAAATCTACGCAGGCCGGAGCGGCGTGTTTTCACCCTGTGATTTCGCAGCGCAGCGACGCGGATTTGCTCAAAAAATGGGACACAAAACTCGCCCGCTGGCAAAGCATACTTCTTGCCGCATGTAAACAGTGCGAAAATCCGCAAATCCCGCAAATCCGCGCGCCGCTGACATTCGGCGAAGCGATAAAAACCGCGTCAAACGCGCCGGCCTTCATCTGTTATGAGGACGAGCGTAAAACAAATATTTTGGACGCGCTCGCCAAAATAACCGCAACAGAAATCGGCATTTTCACCGGCCCGGAAGGCGGCTACGCGGAGGAAGAAATTAAAACCGCCGTTGCCGCCGGTATAAAACCGGTAAGCCTGGGCCAAAATATTTTACGGGCTGAGACGGCGGCAGCCGCCGCGGTCTGGGCGGCAATGCAATGAAAGTTTTTATAAAAACCTTGGGCTGCCGCGTAAATCAGGTGGAATCCCAGGCGGTGCTGGAACGTTTTTCGGCGCAGGGCCATGCCATCACGCAGGACTTACGGGAAGCGGATTTATGCTTGCTCAATACCTGTTCGGTCACGCATAATGCGGACAGGGACGCCGAGCGCGAAATCCGCAAAATCAGCCGCGAAAACCCGCAGGCCCACCTGATAATCACAGGCTGCTACGCCATGGCCAAAAAGAACGAAATCCTTGCCGCGCACCCTACTGCGCAGGTGGTGCTTAAGACGGATCTAGGGCCCGCGTTATTTGGCGGGCATATGGATTGGACCGTCAAATCCCACGCGGGCCGTACGCGCGCATTCGTCAAAATTCAGGACGGGTGCGACTGCTTTTGTTCATACTGCATAGTGCCTTACGCTCGGCCGCAAAAAACTTCAAAACCCAAAGAAATCCTGCTGGCGGAAATTAAGGATTTAATCGCGCGAGGCTACAGAGAAATCGTGCTTACTGGCATAAATATCGGTAACTATCAATGCCCGCAAACGGGACAGGATTTAGCGGCGGTTATGCCCGATATTTTTGCGTTAGGGGGCGGCTTCCGCTTGCGCTTTTCTTCCATAGAAATTAATACGATTACCGACGGTCTGCTTGCCGCGTGCCGCGCGGGCGGGCAAAAGTTTTGCAATTATTTTCATATCCCTTTGCAAAACGGCAGCGACGCGGTGCTGCAAAACATGCGCCGCCGCTACACGGCGGGCCGGTATCTGGCGCGGCTGGCGGATATCCGCGCGCAAATCCCGCGCGCGGCAATTTTCTGCGATATTATCGCCGGCTACCCCAGCGAGACCAAAGAAAACTTTGAAGAATCCCTGCGTTTTCTGGACGCGGCCGGTTTTGCGGGAATGCACGTTTTCAGCTATTCGCGCCGCGCGGGCACGCCGGCGGCCGCCATGGAGCAGGTGCCGGATAAAGAAATCCGCCGCCGCGCCGATATTCTGCACGCAAAAGACAAGGCATTGCGCGCGGCTTTCGCGCAGTCTCTCGTAGGCACCGAGCAGCAATTTCTGGCAGAGGAGGCTACGGCCTCAGCGGTAAGCGGCGTTTTGTCCAACTTCCAGCGGGCGGTGGTAAAAGGCGCGCACCCGACGGGTAATTTTATGCGGGTGAAAATAACCTCCGCGCAAAGCGGCGTGTGCCACGGGGTTCTTTTTTAAATTTATTTTCCCATTTTATACCGCTATTTTTAACTATTTTGTTTATTAAGTCTTAATATGTTCAGCGCTTATTAAACTACTTGATAGATATAGCGCGTTTGGGATTGTATTGGTAAAGAGCGCCAACTATTTCTTTAAGATTTTGCTTGTCGGCTTGGTTTGTCTGCGGAGTTTTCTACGGAAGCGGCTTTGGTTTTTTTAAACGTGGCATTGAGCCCGGCCGAAACTTCTTTCTTGGCCTCCTGCGAGTATAATGCGGTGCTCAGGCAGATAAGCACGCCAAAAGGTAAAAATAAGCTTTTCATGCGCCCTCCTTAATATTTATTTGTATACATAATAACATTCAAGGACAAAGGCCAAAAGGCTCATTTATATAAATCCTTTGGCCCTGCAATAAGGTTTTTATTTTGGTATAATATTTGCGTAGCAGAATTCACTGGCAAGAGTTAAAGGATAAAACCGAATGGTAGCCAAAAACAATCTTTGCGTGCTCGTACTGGCCGGCGGCAAGGGCACGCGCATGAAGTCCGCAATCCCAAAACCCCTGCATAAAATATGCGGCGCGGAAATCCTTTCCCATATACTTAAAGAAGCGCAATCTCTAAAACCTTCGCGTATCGGCGTGCTTACCGGCCATCAAGCTGAGCTTGTTCGGGAAACTGTTAAAAATAATCTGCAAAATTGGGGTATTAAAACGCCGGTTGATTTTATTTTACAAAAAGAACTTACCGGCAGCGGCACCGCCGCCAAAGACAGCGTTCCGTTTATGCGTAGATACGCGCAAATCCTCATTTTAGCGGGCGACGCGCCGCTTATCAGAGCCGCAACGCTCAAAAACCTGATACAAGCCCACAACAGAACCAAAGCCGCGTGCACTGTTTTGACCGTGGATATTGATAATCCAAAAGGCTATGGCCGCGTTTTGAAAGACGCAGAAGGCAATTTTGCCGCCATCATTGAAGAAAGCGAAACCAATCAAACGACCGCCGCGATAAGAGAGATAAATTCCGGCATATATATTTTTGACGTTAAATCCCTGCTTGCCGCATTGCCTTTGCTTAAGCCGCAGGGCCCCAAAAAAGAATATTATCTTACCGATACGCTGGCCCTGCTTAAACAAAAAGGCCTGCGCGTGGAAGTCTTTAAAGCGGCCGATTATAAAGAAGCCATGGGCATAAATTCCAAAAAACAACTGGCAGATGCGGCCGCGCTGATGCAGGCCGCCGTCAACGACGCGCTTATGGAAAGCGGCGTAACCATAGTCAGCCCGCGCGGTACTTATATAGAGTCAACAGTCAAAATCGGCGCGGACAGCGTAATTTACCCGAATACTTTTATAAAAGGCCATACAGTTATAGGCCCGCGCTGCGTAATAGGCCCAAACTGCTGGATAGAAGACAGCGTTCTGGCGGAAGACGTGCGCCTCAAAACCGGCTGCTATCTGACTCAGGCCTCGCTGGCCAAAGGCTGCACGGCGGGCCCTTACGCGCATTTGCGGCCGGCCGCAATAATTAAAGAAAATGCTAAAATCGGCAATTTTGTGGAGATAAAAAAATCCGTGATAGGCCCGGGTTCCAAAGTGCCGCATCTTACTTATGTCGGGGACAGCGAAATCGGGTCCAAAGTCAATATCGGCGCGGGCACGATAACCTGCAATTACGACGGCGTCAATAAGCATAAGACTGTGATCGGGGACGGGGTTTTCGTCGGCTCCAATACTAATTTTGTGGCGCCTGTGGTCATAGGCAAAGGCGTTAAGATAGGCGCGGGCTCCACAATAACGCAGGATATCCCGGCCGCCATGCTGGCAATAGCCAGGGCGCGGCAGGTCAACCTTATAATAAAGAATAAACAAAAGGATAAGAAAAAATGATACGCTGTCAGTGTTCAAGGGATTTAAAAATCTTCACATGCAACGCCAACCGGCCCTTGGCGGAGAAGATAGCAAAACATTTGGGCAGGGAGCTCGGGGCCCTGCGCGTTGACAGGTTTGCCGACGGGGAAATTGACGTCCAAATCCTTGAAAGCGTGCGCGGGGCGGATTGCTATATAGTCCAGCCCACATGCACGCCGGTTAATGAAAATCTTATGGAACTGCTTATAACCATTGACGCCATGCGCCGCGCCAGCGCTGGCAGGATAACCGCAATTATCCCCTATTACGGTTATGCGCGCGCCGACCGCAAGAGCGGCCCGCGTGTGCCAATAACTTCCAAACTGGTTGCCAATTTGCTGGCGAACGCGGGCGCGGACAGGGTAATGTCTATGGATTTGCATGCGGGCCAGATACAGGGTTTCTTTGACGTGCCGGTTGACCATCTGCGCGCAAGGGGCGTGTTTCTGGATTATTTTCTGAAAAACAAACCCAAGGATTTGGTGGTGGTTTCCCCCGATGTGGGCGGCGTGGAGAGGGCCCGAAAAATCGCCGCGCGCATGGACGCGGGGCTGGTTATCATTGATAAGCGCCGCCCCAAAGCCAATGAGGCCGTGGTTTACAATATCATTGGCGACGTGAAGGATAAAACCGTTATCATTGTTGACGATATCGTTGACACCGCCGGCACGCTTACGGTTGTGGCGTCAAAACTCAAAGAAAGCGGCGCGAAAAAGATCTACGCGGTCTGCACGCACGGCGTGCTCTCGCGCGACGGGGTGGATAAAATAGAACGCTCCTCCATAGAAAAAATTTTTATTACCGACACCATACCCGAAGACAAACGCAAACAGAGCGAAAAGATACACGTGCTGACGATATCGCATATTTTCGCGGACGCGATTTCAAGAAATCACGACGGAAGGTCAATAAGCGAGATGTTCAAATAATTTAAACAAAAAACAAAACGCAAAGGCGCGCCAAAGCGCGCCGATATAAGGAAGCAAGAAAATGGAAAAAATCAAAATAGCAGCAGAACAGAGGAACAGAACAGGCGCGAGGGGAGAACTCTCCAAAATAAGAGCTCAGAAGAATATCCCCGCCGTTCTGTACGGCGCGGGCAGGGAACCCGTGTCCATCACGATAAACGAAAAGGATTTGCTGTCCGTACAAAAAGCCGGCGGCAATGCCATAGTGCAGCTTGCGCTGCCCTCGGGCGCGGAAGAAGCGATTATCAAAGAAATCCAGTATCACGCGGTAACGGATAATCCGATACATATTGATTTCCAGCGCATCTCAAAAGATAAAATGCTTGAAACCACAGTGCCTATCGTGCTTAAGGGCGATTGCGCTTTCCTCAAAACTAACGGCGGCATTATTGACCATGTGCTCAGGGAAGTGTATATTAAATGTCTGCCCGCGGATATACCGCATCATATTGAGGCCGATATAAGCACCCTCACGCTGGCCACGAGCATAACAGTGGCCGACTTGGAAGTGCCCAAAGGCGTTACTTTTGTGGGCGACGCCGGAAGGATAGTGGTGCACATCATTATCCCGAGGGAAGAAGCCGTTGCGGCCCCCGCTGCCGATGCCGTTACCGCCGCTGCCCAGCCGGAACTTTCCGCCGCTAAAGGCAAGAAGGAAGAAGAAGGCGCCGCCGCCGCTGCCGCCGCTACGGCTAAGAAATAGTTCTCTATTCGTTGGCTGTACCGGTTGCAGATTGTTTGATGACAGGCCTGCTGTAAAACAGCCGGCCTGTTTTATATTTGGTGATTTTCTTCACGCCATTGCAAAAATGGGATTTATTTAGTATAAAAAATAGATGTTTATTTTTAAATTAACGAGGATATCACCATGCATAGCAACAAAAACGCTTTTACTCTGATTGAATTACTGGTTGTTGTTTTAATCATCGGCATTTTGGCGGCCATTGCGCTGCCGCAATATCTGAGAGCTGTGCACATAAGCAAAGTAAAACGGGTATTTCCCGTAATGAAAGCTATCAGCGATGCAAATCAAATGCATTAGCTTAGTCACTGTCAATACGCTCTTAAATTTGAAGATTTGGATATTAAACTTCCCTCCACAAGTATATCTAATCATGATGCAGGACAGATTTTAAGAATACAAGGAGTACCTGGGCAACTGCTTCTTATTAATGCACAAAGTGATACATGGTCAGGAGTAGGGACATATACAGTATCAAAGCGATGTGGGGGTTACTATAGAATATCCTCAGCCGCATCACGGTAAAATCCGTTGTTTAGCTTATGGTAACTATTCTAATTCCGACAAACTTTGCCATGCTTTGGGATTTCCGGTAAAGGGCGAGGTGTATTCATCCGATTCAAACTCATATTGGTGGTATCAAAACTGACTGCATAACAATGACATTTACTCCTCACCCCGCCGCTTAGGCGGCACCTTCCGAAGGAGGGGAATGGGATAGGAAGGTAAAGGGAAGGGCGCGTGGCAATACTAAAATAGCATAGATTTAAAACATTAGTTTTATTTTTTGTCATTCTGCATGGAGTGTAACGAAATTGCAGAATCCAAATAATAAATAGATCCTGCGACGGAGTTTATCCTGCGCGCATACGCGTGACAGCAAAAATGATTGTATATATACTATTTTCATTGCCAAGGCACAGCTGTAAAAAACCTACCGCGCTTCAAGCAGCGCGAAATGCAGATACTCCGTCTCCGGCATGCCTAATAAAATGGGGTGATCTTTAGCCTGTCCGCGCAGTTCTGTCAGCGCGACGCGGCGGCCAGCTTTGGCGGCGGCGGTTTTTATGATGTCCGTAAAAATCTCGCGCGTGATGTGGTGGGAACACGTTGAAGTCGCCAGCAGGCCGCCTTTCTCAAGGCCTTCAAGCGCCATTTTGTTGAGCTTCACATAAAGGTTTACCGCCTGCGGCAGG
>JAIRLH010000102.1 GCA_031259485.1 Elusimicrobiota bacterium | reverse complement strand
CCTTCGGCCTCCTCGTCAACAAAGGCGAAAACAAAGTCAACGTTTTTATCTTTATATTCGCCAGCCATTTTATCAAGCAGCGGTATCATCATTTTGCAATATCCGCAAAACCCCGCCATGGAGGCAATTACCACCGGCCGCTGGTTTACCGCGCCGGTAAAATTATAAACCTGTCCCTCAATAGTGGGGAGGGCCATGCTTTCCTCCCCGGAGGAAGGGGCCGCCGCGGGCCTGCAGGCGGCAAAAGACAAAACTGCAACTGTTATAACGAGTAATTTTTTCATATCCACATTATAGTTTTTATTTGCTCTTTTGTACATAGCGGCGTAACGATTACGGCGCCGACGCAAATAAATACTAGCAATAAAAATCCTCCGGCGAAGCCGGAGGGGGGCACATGCGGGCATAACCAGTAAACCTTCTTACAGCCCAGCCGAGGGAACTTTACAATACAAAAAGAGTAATGTCAAGCCGTCTAAGCCTACCTTGACATTACTCTACCCCTGTACCGCGCTATTTGCGGTTTCTACCCCCGTTGAATATGAAAATATATTATAGACTGACGGTCGGTATATAAAACTTTACAATTTAAAAACATATTTGTCAAGTCTTTTTCTGTAATCGGTCTTTGTAAAAACCGCTTGAATTTGTCATGTTAATGTCATATACTATTTTAATACGGTGAAAGACACCGCTCAAAGTCCCCGAGCCAAACAAAATGCGTATAGTCAAAGAACACGACGTAAGAAAAAAAGAAATCTTAGATAAAGCGGCCAATTTGTTCGTCGCGAAAGGCTACTCCAAAAGCACCGTCAACGATATAATAAACGCCGTGGGCATAGCAAAAGGCACGTTTTATTATTACTTCAAATCAAAAGAGGAAGTAATGGACGCGCTGATAATGAACTTTGTCTCTTATTCCGCTGATATAATTGCCAAAAATGTAAACGAACCTGGCAAAACCGCCATGCAAAAATTCAAAGATATTAATGACAGGAATTATCGCGTCGTTCCCGGTTTCAATGAAATGTTTCTGGAGCTTCAATATTCCAACAATGCAGAAATGCAGTACAAAGTTATATTAAAGACCATAAAAAAAATTAGCCCGTTGCTCGCGCGGCTTGTGAGACAGGGTATAGCTGAAGGCGTGTTTAAAACGGAATATCCGGACGAATTTGCGGAGTTGTTGATGCTCTTCTCGCAGTTTATTTTTGAAAATGACGTTTTTGGCTTCTCCGCGAAAACGCTGGGGAAAAAGGCCAAAGCCACCGCAAGTTTTATGGAAAACATTCTGGGAGTAAAAAAAGGCTCGTTCGATTTCGTCGCGCACAGATACGCCAACCTAAACAAAAAAAACACAAAATCCCCGCACCGAAATGAGAGTAATCCTATTAGTTAAAAATGCTTGCAAAAAGGACCGCCCTTGCGACATTCAAATGACGCGGGCACTGTCTTATTCCCATTCTATGGTTGCAGGGGGTTTGGATGTGATGTCATAAATAACGCGGTTTACGCTTTCTACTTCGCTTACTATGCGCGAGGAAATTTTTTCCAAAATTTCGTAAGGTATGCGCGCCCAGTCGGCCGTCATGGCGTCGGAGGAGGTCACCGCGCGTATGCCCACGGTGTGGAAATAAGTCCGCTCGTCTCCCATCACGCCAACGCTGCGGATATTAGGCAGGAAAGTGAAATACTGCCATATGGTATATTCCAGCTTATGCTTGGCAATTTCCTGACGCAGTATAGCGTCGCTCTCGCGGATAATTTTTAATTTATCTTCGGTAATTTCACCCAGGCAGCGCACTGCAAGACCCGGGCCCGGGAATGGCTGGCGCCACACAAGTTCGCGCGGGATTTCAAGCTCCTCTCCCAGTCGGCGCACTTCGTCTTTAAATAAGAGGCGCAGGGGCTCCAGAAGTTGAAATTTTATGTCTTTGGGCAGGCCGCCTACGTTATGATGGCTCTTGATAACCGCGCTGTGCCCGCTGCCTGATTCTATGACGTCCGGATAAATCGTGCCCTGAAGCAGGCAGTCAACCTGCCCGAGCTTTTGGGCTTCCTCGTCAAAGACCGCAATAAATTCCGCGCCGATGATTTTGCGCTTTTGTTCAGGGTCGCTCACGCCCGCAAGTTTTTTAAGGAAACGCGGCCCTGCGTTCACGCGGATAAAATTCATTTTATAAGCGTCTTTGAAAAATTTTTCAACTTCGTCGCCCTCGTTTTTGCGCAAAAGGCCGTGGTCAACGAAAACGCAAATCAGATTATCGCCTATAGCCCTGTGCACCATTACCGCCGCGACGGAAGAATCTACCCCGCCGCTCAGCCCGCACAAAACTTTTTTGCCGGCCGCGGTTTTTTTGATGAGCGGCAATTGTTCGGCCAGGTAGCTGCCCATAGTCCAATCGCCCTTAACTTTGCAGATTCCGTAGAGGAAGTTCCGCAGAATATCATTGCCGCGCTGCGTGTGCGTGACTTCGGGGTGAAATTGCAAGCCGTAAATATTTTTATCCGCCATTTCCATAGCGGCGACGGGGCACATCTGCGTAGTGGCAGTTATCTCAAAACCCGCGGGCAGCTGTGATATATAATCGCGGTGGCTCATCCAGCAGATGTTTTTGCCTTCTATCCCCTGAAAGAGTTTGCTTCCGCATTTTACATCGTATTCTATTTTGCCGTATTCTTTAAAGTCAGGACTTTTGACTTTGCCGCCCAGCAAATGCGCCATAAGCTGCGCGCCGTAGCAAATGCCCAGCACGGGGATACCGAGTTCAAAAATTTCCTTTTCTACGGAAGGCGCGCACGCGGCGTAAACGCTGGCCGGCCCGCCGGTAAAGATAATGCCCTTGGGCTTATCTTTCTTGGCGCGTTCAAGCGCTTTGTCAAACGGGACAACTTCACAATATACATTTAAATCGCGCACGCGGCGCGCTATAAGCTGGTTGTACTGCCCGCCGAAATCAACAACAATTATAAGCTCCCTCTCCATTATAAAAGCCCCTGTTAAATTTTTAGCTAAAACATAACTTATATTCTTATTTATATTATATTATTTTTCGGAATGCCGTGTTAAAGGTAGAGAATTATATTGAGCTGTCATTACTAGCCGCACCATAGCGAAGCGGAGGCAGGCAAAGCAATAGAGAAACCTGCTA
>JAIRLH010000096.1 GCA_031259485.1 Elusimicrobiota bacterium | reverse complement strand
ATTGCGATGCCGGATTACACTTGTCCGGCCGAAGTAATCCAGAATAAAACAAATGCTTTAAGATTTACGGCCTTGGATTGACGCCGACAAAAGCAGTCGGCCCGCAATGAAAACATCATTTCTCTCGCTCCTTGTGGGAGAGGGCGAGGGATATAATCGGCTTAAAAAAATTTGATACTGTTTTTGGAAATCCGAAAGGATACGGTTTTGCGAAAGCAAAACAATAGTCAAACCAAAAACAGCTCGTTATTAGGCGTAAAGTATTGGGCATAATTACCCCGATACTTTACGCCGAGCGTTTGCCGCCGAAAGGCGGCAAACCACGGCTGTTTGTTTTATGCGTTTGACTATTCATAAAACATATCAGCCGTTTTTGTTTATAAAAATTAAAAATAACGAGGTATAATGTATGAAAAGTAAAAAAGGCTTCACGCTGGTTGAATTGCTTGTTGTTGTATTAATTATTGGTATTCTTGCGGCCATTGCTTTGCCGCAATATCAAAAAGCCGTCGCAAGGACGCGCATGGCAGAATTATTCGCCTTTGTTAATATTTTTCGCAATGCGCAGGAAGAATATTATCTTATTAATGGAACTTATACGGCTGATTTTAACAAACTATATATTGACGGCTGGGAAATTGAAAACGGGATGTACAAGTTAGGTAAAAAATGGGCGGGTATGGTTGTTACAGAAAACGGGGATCATTACTACGCGCAAGTCGGCATTTTAGGAAACCCTGTTCCTTATCTGGAATTTAGGCCAAGGGTAGGATATGTAGAATGTTTAATTGGAGGCGATATATCATCTCAAGACCGCCACCGTAAAATTTGTCAAATGTACACTTCAAAAACCAGGCCGGACAATGATAGATATTATATCATAGACTTCTAAAATTTAATAGTTAAATAAGATTTTAAAAATAAGTTTGCAATCTTTAGGCCTAAAATATTCTTCTTTATCCGTTAAAGCTTTACAAGTTTGTCGTTCTAAACCTAAAAACTTGAGGTCAGCCTCAACAAAGCCTGAGTCTTGATTATAGCGGGCAAAGTTCTTATCAATGGCCAAGCTGAAAAAACAACCCTGTTCCTAAGCGTAGCGTCGTGGCTTTGTGCTGTCGCTGGCAGCCTTTAACTATTATTTAAAGGCATTTTTCCTAAATTTATTGTAGAATACATTATATAGTGGTATATTATTCAATGCGAGGGATACAAAGCATGTCCATAATATGGCTGATTATAATTTTATTGTGTATTTCGGTCGGGTGTTTTGCAATAGGCGCCGTCTCCGGCAGCAAACTGGGCAGCGCTTACGGCAATAATGTCACTTTAAAAACTTCTTTTGTTTTCGTAGTGGCAAACCTCATCTCCCTTTCGCTTAGCTTTATCGTGGGCAAACTGCTTTATAACTGGTACGGCGGCCTGACGCAGTGGCTGGCTTTTATAATGTTGTTTATCATAGGCATAAGGTTGCTTTTGGAATCTATTGAGCGCTCTCCCAGCCTTAATTATACGGATATAGTACAGAGCAATTATCTCGTGCGCGTGGCGGTACAGGCCAGCGTGGATTCTTTTATGTTCGGCTTCACTCTGGCCTTATTCTTCGGGGACAGGATAGAAATTTTCCTGCTCGCTCTTTTGCTTTCCGCGGTGTTTAATTTCTTTATGACGATTTTCGGCCTTTCGCACGGGCACGCTTTCCCCAAAACGCTGCTTGGCAAAAGGCTTGAGCGCGCGGCCGGAGCCATTGCCGTCATCGCCGCCGTAAACATGCTTTTTAAGATTAATGGGTAAAAAGTCTCCGTACAAAACAATAAAAAACGCTGCGGTTTGCAGCGTTTTTTATCAGAGGCGATAATATTATGCAAACAGTATCCGCAAACCTGCCGCTCAAAAAAATTCTCATCAGCGAAGAGCAGATAATCCGCAGGGTCAAAGAGCTCGGCGCGCAGATTTCAAAAGATTACGAGGGCAAAACGCCGCTGTTTGTCTGTGTTTTGCGCGGTTCGGCCATATTTTACGCCGAGCTTGTCAAAAATATAAACACGGACTGTCATCTTGATTTTATGTGCCTGTGCTCTTACAGCGGCACGTGCTCCAGCGGCAAAGTGCGCTTTATGCTTGATTTGCGCGAGGACATAAAAAACCGCCATGTAATCATAGTGGAAGATATTATAGACACCGGCACAACGGCTAAATATATCACGGACTTGCTGAGCACGCGCGGCCCGGCCTCGGTTGAGCTTTGTACGCTTTTGGACAAGCCTTCAAACCGCGAAGCCGCTGTGAAGCCCAGATATTGCGGATTCACGATAGAAAATGAGTTTGTCGTAGGCTACGGTCTTGATTATAATGAGCTTTACCGTAATTTACCTTTTATAGGAGTTTTTGATGAAAGTAAACAATAAAAAACCGATACCCCAAATCCCGTGGCGGCAGGTGCTGCTGTGGGTGATAATTTTTATAATGATGGTCTCGCTGTATTCAAAGATGGGCCAGTCCCAGGCGGCGAAGGATATGGATTATTCCGAATTCCGCGCCAAAATCGCCTCCGGCGATATTTTAAAAGTTTCCGTCGGGCAGGACAGCATTGCCGGCACGTTTAAGGACGACGGCAAAGAAAGCAAATTCAAAACGCCAAGGATACCGGACGATAACGACCTCGTGAGGGATTTGGTGTCCGCCAAAATCCCCTTTAAGGGCGAGACGGATAAAAGCTGGATTTACAGCCTTCTCATGAACGTAGGCTGGATAGCCCTGTTTTTTGCGGCGTGGTATTTTTTATTTATCCGCCCGCAGAAGAGCGACGGCAAAAGCGCGCTTAACTTCGCCAAAAGCAAAGCCAAACTTCAGGACCCGCAGGAGCAAAACATCACTTTTAAAGACGTCGCCGGCGTGGAGGAAGCTAAAGAAGAAGTGCAGGATATAATAAAATTCCTGCGCAATCCCAAGCATTTCCAGAAACTCGGCGCAAAACTGCCCAAAGGCGTGCTGCTTTACGGCGCGCCGGGCACGGGCAAAACATTGCTTGCAAAGGCCGTTGCCGGAGAGGCGAAGGTGGCGTTTTTCTCCGCCTCGGCTTCGGAATTCGTGGAGATGTTTGTAGGCGTCGGCGCGGCTCGCGTCAGGGATTTGTTCAATAACGCCAAAAAGAACGCGCCCGCGATTATTTTTGTAGACGAGCTTGACGCCGTCGGCCGCCGCCGTTTCGCCGGCATAGGCGGCGGGCACGACGAAAGGGAGCAGACTCTTAACCAACTGCTTATAGAGCTTGACGGCTTTGAATCAAAACAGGGCATACTTCTTATGGCGTCCACCAACCGGCCCGACGTGCTTGACCCGGCGCTCACTCGCCCCGGGCGTTTTGACCGGCATATCAATATCCCCGCGCCCGACATGAAGGGCCGCAAAGAAATACTTGAAGTACACGCCAAAAAAGTAAAAATGGCGCAGGACGTTGACCTTGAAACCATAGCCAAAGGCACGCCGGGTTTTGTCGGCGCGGATTTGGCCAATGTTATAAACGAGGCCGCCATACTCGCCGCGCGCCACGATAAAGAAGCCGTCGGCACGCCGGACATAGAAGAAGCCGTTGAACGCGTGATGGCCGGCCCGCAACGCAAGAGCCGCATAATATCGGATAAGGAAAAGCGCGTAATCGCCGCGCATGAAGCCGGACACACCATAATAGCCAAAAAATCACAACACAGCGACCCTGTGCACAAAGTTTCCATAATCCCGCGCGGGCCGGCTTTGGGCTATACGCTGCAGCTGCCTCTGGAAGATAAATATCTGGTCAGCAAAAGCGAAATTCTGGACAGGCTCACAGTCCTGCTCGGCGGCCGAGCGGCCGAGGATATTTTATTCGGGGAGATTACCACAGGCGCGCATGACGACCTTTCGCGCACCACCGCTTACGCGCGCAAAATGGTGGCCGAGCTCGGCATGAGCGACAAGCTGGGACCTATCTCGGTGCAGACTGACCAGAATGAAGTTTTCCTGGGTATGGAAATGGGCCGCCACAAAAATTATTCGGAAGATTTAGCCAAGGAAATTGATAATGAAGTGAGCCTGCTTGTAAAAGAATCCTATAACAAAGCCAAAGAAATCCTGCGCGCCAACAAAACCGCGCTGGAGACGCTTATTGCCCGCCTTATAGAAAAAGAAGTGGTTGAAGCCGCAGAAATTGACGAAATTTTGGGCATAAAAAAAGAAGACAAAAAAACCGACAGCGCGGATATAAAGCTGGAGCAGTCTCCCGTCTGCGGCCCTGCGGGCGTGCAAAGGCTTGATAAGGAGCAGGGAGAAGCCAATGACTAAATACTTCGGCACTGACGGAATACGCGCCAAAGTCGGGGACTTTCCGCTTACCGAAGATTTTGTGATAAAGCTGGGCTACTGCGCTTTGCTTGAACTCCAAAAACACGGCGACGCGCAAGACCGCGCCAGAACCGTAATTATAGCCGAGGACTCCCGCCAAAGCGGCCCGCGGTTGGCGCAGTATCTGTCGCGCGGCATAACGGCGGCGGGTTTTGATGTGTTGCACGTCGGTATAGCGCCCACGCCGGCGGTTGCCTTTCTCACTCATAAAAAAAACGCGGTGTGCGGAATTGTGATTTCAGCCAGCCACAATCCGGCCGAGTTTAACGGTATAAAATTCTTCTCCCACACGGGCAAAAAACTTATCGAGGATATTAAAAGCCTGAGAGACACCGCAGTGGAAAATACGTCGCAAATCCCGGCGCCTGCGCCGCACGCGAAGGTAGTAAAAGACGCCGCGCTATTGTCTGAATATACTGATTTCTTAAAATCAACAGTCCCCGCCGGCATAAGTTTTAAAGGCATTAAAGCCGTGCTTGACTGCGCCAACGGCGCAAGCTATAAAACCGCGCCGCAGATTTTCAGGGAGCTGGGGGTAGAAACCATCGTGATAAACGATAAGCCCGACGGAGTCAATATCAACGATAACGCCGGCGCGCTGCACACGGAAGGAATGCAAAAAGCGGTTGCGGAAAACAAGGCTTTTATAGGCTTCTCCTTTGACGGCGACGCGGACAGGCTTATAGCCGCCGATGAAGAAGGCGGACAGCTTGACGGCGACGATATTATGGCCGCCGCGGCGCTGCATCTCAAAAAACAAGGCAGACTGAGAGGCGGCAAAATCGCTCTGACTGTTATGACCAATCTGGGCCTTATAAACTATCTCAAACAAAACGGCGTGGAGCCGGTGCTTACCGCGGTGGGCGATAAATATGTTTTTGAAGCGCTGGAAAAAGAAGATTTGTCGCTTGGCGGGGAGACTTCGGGCCACATCATATTCAGAGACATTCTTGGCACGGGCGACGGTACTTTGTGCGCTTTGCAGCTTTTGGCGATAGTTATTGCATCTGGCCATAAGCCCAGCTGGTTAAAAAAGCAGTGGAGCAAATATCCCTTAAAACTGATACCCGTAAAAGTATCGCGGAAGCCGCCGCTTGAAAGCGTGCCAGGGTTTGTTGGCTACATCGGGCAGCTTGAAGATCAAATGGGTACGCGCGGCCGTATTTTTGCGCGTTACAGCGGTACGGAGCCGCTACTGCGCATACTTGTAGAAGGCGAGGATAAAACCCAGGTGGAAGATTTTGCGCAGAAAGTTGCGGATTTTTACATACAAAAAACAAAATAAAATTGCGGAGATGAAAATTTATGACGGTAAAATTAGGCGTTAACATAGATCATATTGCGACTTTAAGGCAGGCGCGCGGCGGCAATGCGCCCGACCCTTTCGCAGCGGCTGAAGCCTGCCTCGCGCTGGGCGCGCGGTACATTGTGCTCCATATACGCCGCGACAGACGCCACGTACAGGAAAGCGATTTAGAAAGGCTTACAAAAAAATACCGTCCTCATATACATCTTGAAATGGCCAATACAAAAGAAATGGTGGATATGGCGCTCAAATACAAACCCGGCTCCGTCTGCTTCGTGCCGGAATATCCTAACGAGCTTACCACCTCCGGCGGCTTAAAACTGGACGATAAAAATATCGCCCTGCTGCGCTCGGCCGCGGCAAGGCTTAAAAAATCGGACATAGAAGTAAGTCTCTTCATAAATCCAACCGCGAATGATGTCCGCAGAGCCAAAAAGGCCGGTGCGGCTATAGTTGAACTTTGCACCAAAGATTACAGCGAAGCTAAGACTGAGCGCCAAAGGCTTAAGCTGCTGGAAGATATTTCAATGTCCTCAATTCTCGCTAAAGAAATAGGCCTGAGCGTGCACAGCGGGCACGGACTTACTACGGATAATGTCGGCGCCGTTGCCGCCGTCAACGGCATGGAATGCCTTAATATCGGCTTTTCAATAATAGCGCGGGCGGTAATTTCCGGCCTGCCGCAGGCCGTGCTTGAAATGAAGCAGGCAATAAACGCGCGCTGACTGCGGGCGGGATTAGGAGCGTAATACAACCCTATGTGCGGCATAATAGCCTACAGCGGCGGCAGAAACGGCGCCGCTCTCATAATAGATGGGCTTAAAAAACTTGAATACCGCGGATATGATTCCGCCGGTTTGGCTTACGGCGCGTACGGTAAAATAAATATTTTGAAAGCCGTGGGTAAAGTCAATAATCTTGAAGAGTTGGTTTTAAAAAACAAAGTAAATTCCGCCTGCCTCATAGGACACACGCGCTGGGCCACGCACGGCAAACCCTCTAAGGAAAATTCGCACCCGCACACGGGCCAGCCGGGCGCCGTTGCGCTTGTGCATAACGGCATAATAGAAAATTATCTTGAGCTTAAACAGAAGTTAACCGCCAAAGGACACAAATTCAAATCGCAAACGGACAGCGAAGTCGCGGCCCATCTGATAGAAGAGAATCTTAAAAGAACTCTTTCCTTTCCCGCCGCTTTTGAAGCCGCTGTAAAGCAGCTTAAAGGCGCGTACGCTCTGGTTGCCATGTATAATAGAGAGCCGGGCGTTCTTATGGCCGCCAAAAAACAAAGTCCGCTTGTGCTTGGCATAGGCAAAGGCGAATACTTTTTGGCTTCCGACGTGCCGGCCTTTTTACAGCATACTAAGAGGGCCGTTTTTCTGGAGGACGGGGATATCGCCTGCATAATCCCGCGCGGCTATAAAATAACCGCCGCGGACGGCGGGCCCGCAAAGCGCAAAATCCATACTATCGCTTGGGATAATACAAGCGCGCAAAAATGCGGCTATAAACACTTCATGCTCAAGGA
This sequence comes from Elusimicrobiota bacterium, assembly GCA_031259485.1. Lineage (GTDB taxonomy): Bacteria > Elusimicrobiota > Elusimicrobia > Elusimicrobiales > Elusimicrobiaceae > Proelusimicrobium. The sequence continues at coordinate 20,233 of JAIRLH010000096.1, read as the reverse complement.
AATTTTTGACCAGCCGCAGGCCGTTGAAGATACCTTGAGAACATTGCCTAATGACATCAAAAAATCTTTCGGTATATCGGCGCGGCGCGCAAAAGAAATAAAGGGGATTTATCTTGTCGCATGCGGCACGGCTTACCATGCGGCGCTGGCAGCAAAATATTTTTTGGAGCATTTTGCCAAACTGCCCGTGGAAGCCGACACGGCTTCGGAATTTAAATACCGCGACGTAAATTTCCAGAAAGACTGGCTTTTCTGCGCGGTATCGCAATCGGGCGAGACGGCGGATACTCTTGCCGCGCTGCTCAATGCTAAAAAGGCGGGGCTGCGCACGCTGGGAGTGTGCAATGTGCTGGGCTCGGCCATTACGCGGGCGAGCGATTTCACTGTTTACACGCGCTGCGGGCCGGAAATCAGCGTGGCTTCCACCAAGGCTTTTACCTCTCAACTCACGGTGCTTTACGCGCTGTCGCTGCAGCTTGGTTTTGCCCGTGGCGCGCTGTCCAAGCCGCAGTTTAACGAGCTTTATAAAGAACTGTTGCGCCTGCCCGCGCTGCTTGCCGCCGCACTCAAGAAGCAGGAACAGGTCAAGAAAACCGCGCGCGGTATTTTCAGGAAAAAATCTTTTATTTTCCTCGGCCGCAATGCGTGCTTTCCGCTCGCGCTGGAAGGCGCGCTGAAACTCAAGGAAGTTTCTTATTTACATGCGGAGGGTTTTCCGGCGGGCGAAATTAAACACGGCCCCATAGCAGTGATAGAACGCGGCACGCCTGTATTCGCGCTTGCGCCCAAAGGATTTCTGGAGGGGAAAATACTTTCTTCCTGTCAGGAAGTCTCCGCGCGCGGCGCAATGCTTATACTGCTCACAAACGACGCGGCGCAAAACGGTCTTTTGCTGCCGCGCGTAAGCGAATATCTTTTCCCCGTCATAGCGGCCGTGCCGCTGCAACTATTTGCCTACTATATAGCGGCTTTCAACGGGTGCGATATTGACCGCCCCCGCAACCTTGCCAAGAGCGTCACGGTGGAATGATGCAAATCATAAACATAGGCATTGATATAGAGGAAGTGGCCCGAATAGCGCGCCTCAAGAAAGCCGCGCTTGCCCGCGTGTTTACAGAGACCGAACTTGCCTACAGCCTGCCCAAAAAAAACGCCGCTCAGCACTTGGCGGCGCGCTTTGCGGCAAAGGAAGCAATTTTTAAAGCATTGCCTTTTGACGGCGTCGCTCTCAAAAAAATAGAGATTGTAAAGGATAAAACCGGCAAACCGCTGGCCATACTGCACGATGCGCGGGCAAAGGACATAGGGCTCAAAATATCGCTTTCCCATACACGGAAATACGCTGCGGCTTTTGCGGTTTCGTACAGAATTTGCCGTTTAAAAAAATGCAAAAAATAAATAAGGCTTTCGTCAAAAAACATTTCCCCGCGCGGCCGGCGGATTCCTATAAAAATCTCAACGGGCGCGTGCTTATTGTGGCCGGCTCGGCCGATATGCCGGGCGCGGCCGTGTTATGCGCGCGCGCGTGCTTTGCGGCGGGCGCTGGGCTCGTTACGCTTGCCGCGCCGCACGCCGTATATAATGCGGCGGTTAATGCCGTTCCTCAGGCAATTATTTTGAAAATGCCGCAAAGTGCGCGCGCAGCTATGGCAAAAATAATTGCCCGCAATAAAAGTGTTCCGCATGATTTGATGCTTATAGGCCCGGGTTTGGATGAGAGCTGGGCAGTCATGACTTCGTACCTGCTTGACAAAACCAAATTGCCGGCGGTCATAGATGCCTCTTCTTTAAACGCGCTTGCCGCGGCCGGCGCTGATAAGCTGGCAAAAGATATTCCTCATATTCTAACGCCGCATAAGGGTGAAATGCGTCGTTTGCTTGGCGGGCCCGCAAATGCGGCAAGCGCAGCCGAACTGGCCCAAACAACCGGCGCGGTTTGCCTGCTCAAAGGCCCGGGCACTATAGTCAGCGGCGCAGGCATAACTATGCGGAATACTACGGGCAACAGCGGGCTTGCCAAAGCCGGCAGCGGTGATATTTTGTCCGGCATTATCGCCGGAGTTTGGGGTCAGCTTATTCATGTTGAAGACAGCCGCCGGTTGCAGCAAAAAGCCTTTGACGCCGCCGCCGCCGGCGTCTGGTTGCACGGCGTTGCGGCGGACGCGGCAGTCAAAAAAATAAGCAAAAATTCGCTTGCGGCGGAAGATATTCTGGCCGCCCTGCCTTCGGCAATGAGGCAAATAACCGGATAAAATTATAAAATATGACTATGCTAATATTCCTCGTATTTTTAATCGTGCTTTTGGGTGCTCTGGTTTTAGTTTATATCGCCTATAAAGAAAGCGGGCGCATAATAAACCGCTGCGGCGGGCGCAAGCCGCTTGCCGCGTACCCAGACCAGTTTAAAGTCCCTTTTGAAAACGTGATTTTTAAAAATTCCGACGCAATAACGCTGAAAGGCTGGTTCATACCCGCGCCGGAGGAAAGCAAAAAAACCATAATCCTTATGCACGGGTGGAATATGAACAAAGGCAGCATAATGCCGGCCACGTTATTTCTGCGCGAGAGCGGCTACAATTTATTTTATTTTGACTTCCGCTCCTGCGGAGAAAGCGGTGACGGCAAAACCTCAGTCGGGTATCTTGAAACGCGGGACGCAGAAGCCGCGGTTGAAACTCTGCTCAAAACGCGGCCCGAGCGATCGCATGAAATCGGCCTTTACGGTATTTCTATGGGCGCGGCGGTCGCGGTTTACACGGCGGCGCATACTCCGCAGGTGCGCGCCGTAGTGGCCGAGGCCTGTTATTATTCTTACGAAAAGGTCGTCGCAAGATGGGCGAAAGAACATAAATCCGCGCCGTACTTCCCGCTTGTGGCTTTAACTTTGTTCTTCGTGCGAAAACGTTTGGGCATGGATCCGGAGACTTTCAGCCCGCGCCATAATATTAAAAAACTGTGCGGTAAAGCTGTGTTTTTAATCAACGGGGCGGATGATGCCTTAGCGCCGCGCCACGACGCGCGCAAACTCTTCGCCGCCGCCGCCGAACCTAAGCAATTATGGATTGTGGCCAATGCCGCGCACACGGAAGCGGCCGAAGTCGCCGGCCGCCAGTACGAAAACAAAATCGGGCAGTTTTATACGAAATACGTATAATTTTATACCGACGGTCCCGATGCCGACGTATTATATTAATAAAACAAAAAAGGAGTTATTATGAGGCAAAGCAAACACATTTTCCCTTTAGCAGTATTGGCGCTGGCGTTGCTGGCGGGATGCGCTACCCCCTCAACACCTGATGCCAAAACGCTGGGAGTAACTTCCGCGCATTATAATAAAGATTTTGCCAAAACAACGCGCGGGCTTGTAATATTCGGAGCGACGAATGAAATTAATGAACTCGGCAATATGTGGTTTAACGCGGAACTGTATGACAGCAATAAAAAACGTTATTGCGTAGCGAGTATTCCTAACCCGCATACGCCGGCAGCCCTAATGCTGCCGGAAGGCGAATATTATTTTGACGACATGAAAATTTCAAGCGGTAATTCATATATGAACTTCGGCAAACGCTTTCGTGTCGCTTTTAAAGTTAATAAAGGCGAAGCCGTTTATATAGGGCATTTTTATTTGACGGGGGAAAGAAACAAAAAAACAGGTAAAACAAAAATTGCGCGTTTTTTAGAAGCAACCCCGAACGTCTTCCAAATCAACGGGAAAGTTATAGACGACTCGCAGATTATACGGAAAACGCTTGAAAAAATCGGCCAAGAAACAGGCAGCCATATAACGACTAGATTAGCGACTCTGGTGGACACAAAACCCTACATAATGCCCAAAAGCATTGAAGAAGCCGCCGCGCAGGCAAAAGAACGGGAGGAGAAATAAATGAAAAATATTAAATATGTTTTCACTTTGCTGATTTGTCTGTCGTTTACAGCCTGTGCCGCATCAAGAGGCAGCAGTTATCTTTCAAGCGCGGCAAAAGCGCAGAAACAAATAGCCGCGCGTAATTTGGGCCGGCAAGCTACCAAAGACGCGGTTGAAAGTTATTGGGGCGCGCCCGCATTTGCGTCCCAAACCCCGCAGGGTACCCGCGCAGAATACGAATATGTTAAGGTGTCGGAAAGCCCGCTGAAAGTAATCCCCATATTGGGTTTTGCTTTTAGCGACAACTACAGCTATAAACGCAACTTATTAGTATATGACTATGATACAAGCGATAATGTTATAGACTACGCCATAATAAGCGATGGTGGCGCTTATCCTCCTAAAATATAATCAAGTTCGGAATTTTAGCAAAATCCTTTTATTAAAGGTTTTTAAAGCGTATATCTGTTATAACCGCCTCTCCAAGCTGTTAATGTCGCTTGCAGCGGCGACATATATGCCGGTGCGCAGATAAAACAAATTATCGGCGTTTTCCAAACTCTTAGTCATAATAATCGTGTTTGCAACTCTGCTTCTTAGAACCGCTTTTTTATGCTGCGCTATTGCGACGGCGGCCAATATTCCAATGATGAGAACCGCTGCCAGGACTTCAATTAAAGTAAAGGCCTTTTTATTGGGGGACATTTGTTTAACCTCGCAAGCTTTAGTATAAACCGCTATTTTTTATACTAAAGTATTAGCATTTTTGCAATGACGATAATAGCCGCAAAAATAAAATGCTTTCTAATTGCGGCAAAGACAGGTGCAATGGTAGAAAAAATACTATATAATCTAAATATATATTGTTTAAGGAGTTTCCCAACCCTATGGAACACACAATAAGAAAGACCGCGCTTTACGACGCCTGCGTAAAATCTGGCGGCAAGATGGTTGATTTCCACGGCTGGCTGCTGCCCATGCAGTTTGAAGGCATCATAGCCGAGCATAAAGCCGTAAGGGAAAACGCCGGCATGTTTGACGTCTCCCACATGGGCCAGATTTTTTTTGAAGGCGCAGACGCTCATAAACTGCTTCAGACCGTAGCCACCAATAATTTCAAAAACACGACCGGCGCGGGCGCGTATTCGCACGCGCTTAACGAAAGGGGCGGCGTGGTGGACGATATTATCGCCTTCTGTATGACGCCGCAGAAGTTTTTGGTCGTAGTAAATTCGGCCGCGAAAGATAAGGATTACGCGTGGTTTGCAAAAATCGCCGAAGAGGGCAAATTTAACGCGAAGGTAGTTGACGCTTCCGATAATTACGCTATGCTTGCGTTGCAGGGCCCCAAAGCGCTGGATATCCTGACAAAACTTGACGCGGATATAAAAAATCTGCCGCGCTTTAACATAAAAGAAGCCAAAATATTAGGCGGCGACGTGATAATCACCCGCACCGGCTACACCGGCGAGGACGGCTGCGAAATCATGGGCCCCGCCGACGTGATGAATAAACTTTTTGACTGGGCCCTGCAAAACGGCTTTAAACCCTGCGGACTGGGCTCGCGCGATATTTTGCGTTTTGAAGCCGGCTATCTTTTGAGCGGCAGCGATATGGACGAAACCAGAACGCCTTACGAGGCTTCCTTCGGCTGGGTCGTAAAAATGAACAAAGACGTTGATTTTATCGGCAAACCCGCGCTGATCAAACAAAAAGAAGAAGGCATAAAAGAAAAATGGCAGGGCTTTAAGCTGGACGGCGGCATTGCGCGCGAGGGAGCTTTGATTTACAAAGACGCAAAGCAAATCGGCAAACTGACCAGCGGCGTGTTTTCGCCTTTGTTTAAGGCTATTTGCGCGGGCTACGCTCCGGCTGACTTGCCCGAAGGCTCCGAAGTTGAAATTGAAATACGCGGCAAAATGGTTCCGGCAAAATCGGTCAAAATGCCGTTTTACAAAATCTTATAAATCTAAAAAAGAAGCGAGGTATCAAAATGTACAATCAGGAAAACTGTAAGTTTGCAAAAACCCACGAATGGGCCTTTATTGAGGGGGACACTGCCGTCGTGGGCATAAGCGACCACGCCCAGCACGAAATAAGCGATATCGTTTTTGTTGAACTGCCCAAAGTTGGCGCGAAGGTTGAAGCCGGCAAAAGGGCCGCGGTGATAGAATCAGTAAAATCCGCGTCGGATATTTACGCCCCCGTATCGGGCGAGGTTATTGCCGTCAATGACGCTCTTACCGGCGACCCTGCCCTCGTCAACAAAGCTCCGCACGGCGAAGGCTGGATATTTAAAGTCAAAATGTCCAATCCCGCGGAAGCAAATTCGCTGGCGTCTTTTGCGGATTATAAGGCAAGTTTATAAATAATTTTGGTAAAATAAATTTAGTAGTAAAAAATGGTCGTTAATGTTGTAATACCCGCGAGAGGGTATCTAGGCTGGAGATGTAAACGGATTCCCGATTAAGACTTTTGGGAATGACAAAAATTGTTTAAGCAACGTTTTTGGGTGTTCCGCGCAAGCGGAACCCGCTTTTGAGAAATCAAAAGCTCGAGTTAGACCTAAAAACAGTCCGTTATTAAGCACAAGACGCGGAGGGTAGCTCCCCGAGTGTCTTGTGCTGAATGTTTGCCGTCCGTACGGACGGCAAACATTCAGCACAAGACACTCGGGGAGCTACCCTCCGCGTCTTGTGCTTAATAACGGACTGTTTTTAGGTCTAACTCGAGCTTTTGATTTCTCAAAAGCGGGTTCCGCTTGCGCGGAACACCCAAAAACGTTGCTTAAACAATTTTTGTCATTCCCAAAAGTCTTAATCGGGAATCCGTTTACATCTCCAGCCTAGATACCCTCTCGCGGGTATTACAACATTAACGACCATTTTTTACTACTAAATTTATTTTACCAAAATTATTTATAAACTTGCCTTATAATCCGCAAAAGACGCCAGCGAATTTGCTTCCGCGGGATTGGACATTTTGACTTTAAATATCCAGCCTTCGCCGTGCGGAGCTTTGTTGACGAGGGCAGGGTCGCCGGTAAGAGCGTCATTGACGGCAATAACCTCGCCCGATACGGGGGCGTAAATATCCGACGCGGATTTTACTGATTCTATCACCGCGGCCCTTTTGCCGGCTTCAACCTTCGCGCCAACTTTGGGCAGTTCAACAAAAACGATATCGCTTATTTCGTGCTGGGCGTGGTCGCTTATGCCCACGACGGCAGTGTCCCCCTCAATAAAGGCCCATTCGTGGGTTTTTGCAAACTTACAGTTTTCCTGATTGTACATTTTGATACCTCGCTTCTTTTTTAGATTTATAAGATTTTGTAAAACGGCATTTTGACCGATTTTGCCGGAACCATTTTGCCGCGTATTTCAATTTCAACTTCGGAGCCTTCGGGCAAGTCAGCCGGAGCGTAGCCCGCGCAAATAGCCTTAAACAAAGGCGAAAACACGCCGCTGGTCAGTTTGCCGATTTGCTTTGCGTCTTTGTAAATCAAAGCTCCCTCGCGCGCAATGCCGCCGTCCAGCTTAAAGCCCTGCCATTTTTCTTTTATGCCTTCTTCTTTTTGTTTGATCAGCGCGGGTTTGCCGATAAAATCAACGTCTTTGTTCATTTTTACGACCCAGCCGAAGGAAGCCTCGTAAGGCGTTCTGGTTTCGTCCATATCGCTGCCGCTCAAAAGATAGCCGGCTTCAAAACGCAAAATATCGCGCGAGCCCAGTCCGCAGGGTTTAAAGCCGTTTTGCAGGGCCCAGTCAAAAAGTTTATTCATCACGTCGGCGGGGCCCATGATTTCGCAGCCGTCCTCGCCGGTGTAGCCGGTGCGGGTGATTATCACGTCGCCGCCTAATATTTTGGCTTCTTTTATGTTAAAGCGCGGCAGATTTTTTATATCCGCGTCAAGTTTTGTCAGGATATCCAGCGCTTTGGGGCCCTGCAACGCAAGCATAGCGTAATTATCGGAAGCGTCAACTACCTTCGCGTTAAATTTGCCCTCTTCGGCGATTTTTGCAAACCACGCGTAATCCTTATCTTTCGCGGCCGAATTTACTACGACCAAAAACTTCTGCGGCGTCATACAGAAGGCGATAATATCGTCCACCACGCCGCCCCTTTCGTTAAGCGCGTGCGAATACGCGCCCGCGCCGGTCGTGTTTTTGAAATTATTGGTGGCTACGGTCTGAAGCAGTTTATGAGCGTCTGCGCCTTCAAAAAAAATCTGGCCCATGTGGGAGACGTCAAACATGCCGGCGTTTTCCCTTACGGCTTTATGCTCGGCTATGATGCCTTCAAACTGCATGGGCAGCAGCCAGCCGTGGAAATCAACCATCTTGCCGCCAGATTTTACGCAGGCGTCGTAAAGCGCGGTCTTTCTTATTGTGTGTTCCATAGGGTTGGGAAACTCCTTAAACAATATATATTTAGATTATATAGTATTTTTTCTACCATTGCACCTGTCTTTGCCGCAATTAGAAAGCATTTTATTTTTGCGGCTATTATCGTCATTGCAAAAATGCTAATACTTTAGTATAAAAAATAGCGGTTTATACTAAAGCTTGCGAGGTTAAACAAATGTCCCCCAATAAAAAGGCCTTTACTTTAATTGAAGTCCTGGCAGCGGTTCTCATCATTGGAATATTGGCCGCCGTCGCAATAGCGCAGCATAAAAAAGCGGTTCTAAGAAGCAGAGTTGCAAACACGATTATTATGACTAAGAGTTTGGAAAACGCCGATAATTTGTTTTATCTGCGCACCGGCATATATGTCGCCGCTGCAAGCGACATTAACAGCTTGGAGAGGCGGTTATAACAGATATACGCTTTAAAAACCTTTAATAAAAGGATTTTGCTAAAATTCCGAACTTGATTATATTTTAGGAGGATAAGCGCCACCATCGCTTATTATGGCGTAGTCTATAACATTATCGCTTGTATCATAGTCATATACTAATAAGTTGCGTTTATAGCTGTAGTTGTCGCTAAAAGCAAAACCCAATATGGGGATTACTTTCAGCGGGCTTTCCGACACCTTAACATATTCGTATTCTGCGCGGGTACCCTGCGGGGTTTGGGACGCAAATGCGGGCGCGCCCCAATAACTTTCAACCGCGTCTTTGGTAGCTTGCCGGCCCAAATTACGCGCGGCTATTTGTTTCTGCGCTTTTGCCGCGCTTGAAAGATAACTGCTGCCTCTTGATGCGGCACAGGCTGTAAACGACAGACAAATCAGCAAAGTGAAAACATATTTAATATTTTTCATTTATTTCTCCTCCCGTTCTTTTGCCTGCGCGGCGGCTTCTTCAATGCTTTTGGGCATTATGTAGGGTTTTGTGTCCACCAGAGTCGCTAATCTAGTCGTTATATGGCTGCCTGTTTCTTGGCCGATTTTTTCAAGCGTTTTCCGTATAATCTGCGAGTCGTCTATAACTTTCCCGTTGATTTGGAAGACGTTCGGGGTTGCTTCTAAAAAACGCGCAATTTTTGTTTTACCTGTTTTTTTGTTTCTTTCCCCCGTCAAATAAAAATGCCCTATATAAACGGCTTCGCCTTTATTAACTTTAAAAGCGACACGAAAGCGTTTGCCGAAGTTCATATATGAATTACCGCTTGAAATTTTCATGTCGTCAAAATAATATTCGCCTTCCGGCAGCATTAGGGCTGCCGGCGTATGCGGGTTAGGAATACTCGCTACGCAATAACGTTTTTTATTGCTGTCATACAGTTCCGCGTTAAACCACATATTGCCGAGTTCATTAATTTCATTCGTCGCTCCGAATATTACAAGCCCGCGCGTTGTTTTGGCAAAATCTTTATTATAATGCGCGGAAGTTACTCCCAGCGTTTTGGCATCAGGTGTTGAGGGGGTAGCGCATCCCGCCAGCAACGCCAGCGCCAATACTGCTAAAGGGAAAATGTGTTTGCTTTGCCTCATAATAACTCCTTTTTTGTTTTATTAATATAATACGTCGGCATCGGGACCGTCGGTATAAAATTATACGTATTTCGTATAAAACTGCCCGATTTTGTTTTCGTACTGGCGGCCGGCGACTTCGGCCGCTTCCGTGTGCGCGGCATTGGCCACAATCCATAATTGCTTAGGTTCGGCGGCGGCGGCGAAGAGTTTGCGCGCGTCGTGGCGCGGCGCTAAGGCATCATCCGCCCCGTTGATTAAAAACACAGCTTTACCGCACAGTTTTTTAATATTATGGCGCGGGCTGAAAGTCTCCGGATCCATGCCCAAACGTTTTCGCACGAAGAACAAAGTTAAAGCCACAAGCGGGAAGTACGGCGCGGATTTATGTTCTTTCGCCCATCTTGCGACGACCTTTTCGTAAGAATAATAACAGGCCTCGGCCACTACGGCGCGCACCTGCGGAGTATGCGCCGCCGTGTAAACCGCGACCGCCGCGCCCATAGAAATACCGTAAAGGCCGATTTCATGCGATCGCTCGGGCCGCGTTTTGAGCAGAGTTTCAACCGCGGCTTCTGCGTCCCGCGTTTCAAGATACCCGACTGAGGTTTTGCCGTCACCGCTTTCTCCGCAGGAGCGGAAGTCAAAATAAAATAAATTGTAGCCGCTCTCGCGCAGAAATAACGTGGCCGGCATTATGCTGCCTTTGTTCATATTCCACCCGTGCATAAGGATTATGGTTTTTTTGCTTTCCTCCGGCGCGGGTATGAACCAGCCTTTCAGCGTTATTGCGTCGGAATTTTTAAAAATCACGTTTTCAAAAGGGACTTTAAACTGGTCTGGGTACGCGGCAAGCGGCTTGCGCCCGCCGCAGCGGTTTATTATGCGCCCGCTTTCTTTATAGGCGATATAAACTAAAACCAGAGCACCCAAAAGCACGATTAAAAATACGAGGAATATTAGCATAGTCATATTTTATAATTTTATCCGGTTATTTGCCTCATTGCCGAAGGCAGGGCGGCCAGAATATCTTCCGCCGCAAGCGAATTTTTGCTTATTTTTTTGACTGCCGCGTCCGCCGCAACGCCGTGCAACCAGACGCCGGCGGCGGCGGCGTCAAAGGCTTTTTGCTGCAACCGGCGGCTGTCTTCAACATGAATAAGCTGACCCCAAACTCCGGCGATAATGCCGGACAAAATATCACCGCTGCCGGCTTTGGCAAGCCCGCTGTTGCCCGTAGTATTCCGCATAGTTATGCCTGCGCCGCTGACTATAGTGCCCGGGCCTTTGAGCAGGCAAACCGCGCCGGTTGTTTGGGCCAGTTCGGCTGCGCTTGCCGCATTTGCGGGCCCGCCAAGCAAACGACGCATTTCACCCTTATGCGGCGTTAGAATATGAGGAATATCTTTTGCCAGCTTATCAGCGCCGGCCGCGGCAAGCGCGTTTAAAGAAGAGGCATCTATGACCGCCGGCAATTTGGTTTTGTCAAGCAGGTACGAAGTCATGACTGCCCAGCTCTCATCCAAACCCGGGCCTATAAGCATCAAATCATGCGGAACACTTTTATTGCGGGCAATTATTTTTGCCATAGCTGCGCGCGCACTTTGCGGCATTTTCAAAATAATTGCCTGAGGAACGGCATTAACCGCCGCATTATATACGGCGTGCGGCGCGGCAAGCGTAACGAGCCCAGCGCCCGCCGCAAAGCACGCGCGCGCGCATAACACGGCCGCGCCCGGCATATCGGCCGAGCCGGCCACAATAAGCACGCGCCCGTTGAGATTTTTATAGGAATCCGCCGGCCGCGCGGGGAAATGTTTTTTGACGAAAGCCTTATTTATTTTTTGCATTTTTTTAAACGGCAAATTCTGTACGAAACCGCAAAAGCCGCAGCGTATTTCCGTGTATGGGAAAGCGATATTTTGAGCCCTATGTCCTTTGCCCGCGCATCGTGCAGTATGGCCAGCGGTTTGCCGGTTTTATCCTTTACAATCTCTATTTTTTTGAGAGCGACGCCGTCAAAAGGCAATGCTTTAAAAATTGCTTCCTTTGCCGCAAAGCGCGCCGCCAAGTGCTGAGCGGCGTTTTTTTTGGGCAGGCTGTAGGCAAGTTCGGTCTCTGTAAACACGCGGGCAAGCGCGGCTTTCTTGAGGCGCGCTATTCGGGCCACTTCCTCTATATCAATGCCTATGTTTATGATTTGCATCATTCCACCGTGACGCTCTTGGCAAGGTTGCGGGGGCGGTCAATATCGCACCCGTTGAAAGCCGCTATATAGTAGGCAAATAGTTGCAGCGGCACGGCCGCTATGACGGGGAAAAGATATTCGCTTACGCGCGGCAGCAAAAGACCGTTTTGCGCCGCGTCGTTTGTGAGCAGTATAAGCATTGCGCCGCGCGCGGAGACTTCCTGACAGGAAGAAAGTATTTTCCCCTCCAGAAATCCTTTGGGCGCAAGCGCGAATACAGGCGTGCCGCGTTCTATCACTGCTATGGGGCCGTGTTTAATTTCGCCCGCCGGAAAACCCTCCGCATGTAAATAAGAAACTTCCTTGAGTTTCAGCGCGCCTTCCAGCGCGAGCGGAAAGCACGCATTGCGGCCGAGGAAAATAAAAGATTTTTTCCTGAAAATACCGCGCGCGGTTTTCTTGACCTGTTCCTGCTTCTTGAGTGCGGCGGCAAGCAGCGCGGGCAGGCGCAACAGTTCTTTATAAAGCTCGTTAAACTGCGGCTTGGACAGCGCGCCACGGGCAAAACCAAGCTGCAGCGACAGCGCGTAAAGCACCGTGAGTTGAGAGGTAAAAGCCTTGGTGGAAGCCACGCTGATTTCCGGCCCGCAGCGCGTGTAAACAGTGAAATCGCTCGCCCGCGTAATGGCCGAGCCCAGCACATTGCACACTCCCAGCGTGCGCAGCCCCGCCTTTTTAGCATTGAGCAGCGCGGCAAGAGTATCCGCCGTCTCGCCCGATTGCGATACCGCGCAGAAAAGCCAGTCTTTCTGGAAATTTACGTCGCGGTATTTAAATTCCGAAGCCGTGTCGGCTTCCACGGGCAGTTTGGCAAAATGCTCCAAAAAATATTTTGCTGCCAGCGCCGCATGGTAAGCCGTGCCGCATGCGACAAGATAAATCCCCTTTATTTCTTTTGCGCGCCGCGCCGATATACCGAAAGATTTTTTGATGTCATTAGGCAATGTTCTCAAGGTATCTTCAACGGCCTGCGGCTGGTCAAAAATTTCCTTGAGCATGAAGTGTTTATAGCCGCATTTTTGCGCGCTTGTATTATCCCAAGCGATAGTATGGATTTTGCGCTTTGCGGGCCCGCCGTCCGCGGCGGTTATTTTATAGCCGCGCGGGATTATGCAGGCGATATCCCCGTCCTCCAGAAAAACGGCCCTCTTAGTATGCTGTAAAAAGGCCGGCACGTCGGAAGCCAAAAAGTATTCGCCTTTGCCTATGCCAAGCACAAGCGGACTTTGTTTTTTGGCGGCCATAAGAACGCCCGGCTCTCTATTATACATGGCAACCAGAGCGTACGCGCCTTTAAGCTGCTTTACAGCGGCTTCAAAAGCGGCGGGAAAGGAAAGAGTTCTTTTAAGATTCTCTTCTATCAGATGGGCCGCGACTTCGCTGTCCGTTTGCGATTTGAATTTGTGTCCTTTGGCGGTTAACTTCTGTTTAAGCTCAAGATAATTTTCTATTATGCCGTTATGCACAAGCGCAACGGCGCCCGGCTGGCCCGTGTGCGGGTGCGAATTTTCCTTAGAGGGTTTGCCGTGCGTGGCCCAGCGCGTGTGTCCTATGAGGCAGGCGGAATTTACTTTGTTTTTTAAAACCAACTCTTCAAGATTATTGACTTTACCCACGGCTTTCAAAATATTTATTTTACCGTACGCGCCGTAAGCCAAACCGGCGGAATCATATCCGCGGTATTCAAGTTTTTTAAGCCCATCTATTATGAGAGCGGCGCCGTTTCTGCCGCCGCTGTAGGCTATTATGCCGCACATAGGGTTGTATTACGCTCCTAATCCCGCCCGCAGTCAGCGCGCGTTTATTGCCTGCTTCATTTCAAGCACGGCCTGCGGCAGGCCGGAAATTACCGCCCGCGCTATTATTGAAAAGCCGATATTAAGGCATTCCATGCCGTTGACGGCGGCAACGGCGCCGACATTATCCGTAGTAAGTCCGTGCCCGCTGTGCACGCTCAGGCCTATTTCTTTAGCGAGAATTGAGGACATTGAAATATCTTCCAGCAGCTTAAGCCTTTGGCGCTCAGTCTTAGCTTCGCTGTAATCTTTGGTGCAAAGTTCAACTATAGCCGCACCGGCCTTTTTGGCTCTGCGGACATCATTCGCGGTTGGATTTATGAAGAGACTTACTTCTATGTCCGATTTTTTAAGCCTTGCCGCGGCCGAGCGCAGCAGGGCGATATTTTTATCGTCCAGTTTTAAGCCGCCGGAGGTGGTAAGCTCGTTAGGATATTCCGGCACGAAGCAGACGGAGCCGGGTTTGTATTTGAGCGCCATATCCACCATTTCTTTTGTATTGGCCATTTCAAGATGTATATGAGGACGGTATTTTTTTGTAAGCCTTTCTAAATCGCTTTCCTGTACGTGGCGTCTGTCGCGGCGTATATGGAGCACAATGTACCGCGCGCCCAGCGCGAGGCAGGCTTCAGCCGCTGCGAAAGGGTCGGGCGCATTGCCGCCGCGCGCCTGCCTTAAAGTCGCAATATGATCTATGTTAACGCCTAATTTTACCGTCATAAATTTTCATCTCCGCAATTTTATTTTGTTTTTTGTATGTAAAAATCCGCAACTTTCTGCGCAAAATCTTCCACCTGGGTTTTATCCTCGCCTTCTACAAGTATGCGCAGTAGCGGCTCCGTACCGCTGTAACGCGCAAAAATACGGCCGCGCGTACCCATTTGATCTTCAAGCTGCCCGATGTAGCCAACAAACCCTGGCACGCTTTCAAGCGGCGGCTTCCGCGATACTTTTACGGGTATCAGTTTTAAGGGATATTTGCTCCACTGCTTTTTTAACCAGCTGGGCTTATGGCCAGATGCAATAACTATCGCCAAAAGCTGCAAAGCGCACAAAGTACCGTCGCCCGTGCCAAGAATGTCTCTGAATATGATGTGGCCCGAAGTCTCCCCGCCAAGCGACAAATCTTCTTTTTCCAGCGCTTCAAAAACATATTTATCGCCCACCGCGGTAAGCACCGGCTCCACGCCGTTTTGTTTGAGATAGTTTATAAGGCCCAGATTGGTCATAACAGTCAGAGCGATTTTGCCGCCTCTCAGTCTGCCTTGTTTTTTGAGATGCAGCGCCGCGGCGGCCATAATATCGTCGCCGTCAAGCTGTCCGCCTTCTTCATCGGCGGCTATAAGCCTGTCCGCGTCGCCGTCAAAGGAGAAGCCTATAAAAGCCTTGTTTTCCGCAACCGCTTTTTGCATTCCTTCCGTGTGCAGCGCGCCGGCGTTATCGTTGATATTGACTCCGTCGGGCTTATCGTTTATCACGATGGTTTCTACCCCCAGCTCCCTGAAAATCTGCGGCGCGGTTTTATAGCTTGCGCCGTTGGCGCAGTCAAGCACGGCTTTAATGCCTTTAAAACTTATGCCGGCGGGGACTGTTGATTTTAAGAAATCAGTATATTCAGACAATAGCGCGGCGTCTTTTACTACCTTCGCGTGCGGCGCAGGCGCCGGGATTTGCGACGTATTTTCCACTGCGGTGTCTCTCAGGCTTTTAATATCCTCGATAAGTTTTTTGCCCGTGTGGGAGAAGAATTTTATACCGTTAAACTCGGCCGGATTGTGGCTGGCTGAAATCACAATTCCGCACACCGCGTTTTTTTTATGAGTGAGAAAGGCAACCGCCGGCGTGGGCGCTATACCGACGTGCAACACATCAAAACCCGCCGCCGTTATGCCGCGCGACAGATACTGCGCCAACCGCGGGCCGCTTTGGCGGGAGTCCTCGGCTATAATTACGGTTCTGGCGCGGTCTTGCGCGTCGCCGTGTTTTTGGAGTTCAAGCAAAGCGCAGTAGCCCAGCTTTATCACAAAATCTTCGGTAAGCGGAAAGTCCCCGACTTTGGCGCGTATTCCGTCAGTGCCGAAGTATTTAGTCATTGGCTTCTCCCTGCTCCTTATCAAGCCTTTGCACGCCCGCAGGGCCGCAGACGGGAGACTGCTCCAGCTTTATATCCGCGCTGTCGGTTTTTTTGTCTTCTTTTTTTATGCCCAAAATTTCGTCAATTTCTGCGGCTTCAACCACTTCTTTTTCTATAAGGCGGGCAATAAGCGTCTCCAGCGCGGTTTTGTTGGCGCGCAGGATTTCTTTGGCTTTGTTATAGGATTCTTTTACAAGCAGGCTCACTTCATTATCAATTTCCTTGGCTAAATCTTCCGAATAATTTTTGTGGCGGCCCATTTCCATACCCAGGAAAACTTCATTCTGGTCAGTCTGCACCGAGATAGGTCCCAGCTTGTCGCTCATGCCGAGCTCGGCCACCATTTTGCGCGCGTAAGCGGTGGTGCGCGAAAGGTCGTCATGCGCGCCTGTGGTAATCTCCCCGAATAAAATATCCTCGGCCGCTCGGCCGCCGAGCAGGACTGTGAGCCTGTCCAGAATTTCGCTTTTGCTGACCAGATATTTATCTTCCAGAGGCAGCTGCAGCGTATAGCCCAAAGCCGGCCCGCGCGGGATTATGGAAACTTTGTGCACAGGGTCGCTGTGTTGTGATTTTTTGGCTATTATGGTGTGTCCGGCTTCATGCGCGGCGATTACGCGCTTTTCCTTATCCGATATTATGCGGCTCTTGCGTTGCGGGCCGGCCATCACGCGTTCAACGGCTTCTTCTATGTCCGGCGTGCCGACGGCTTCTTTATCGTGGCGCGCGGCGAGTATGGCGGCCTCGTTTATAACATTGGCCAAATCCGCGCCGACAAAACCCGGCGTGCCTTTGGCTATGGTTTCAAGGTCAACGTCCTGCGCCATTTTTACTTTTTTGGCGTGTACTTCAAGTATTTCTTTGCGGCCCTTCATGTCGGGCGCGGGGATATTGATATGCCGGTCAAAACGCCCGGGGCGAGTGAGCGCCGGGTCAAGCACGTCGGGCCGGTTGGTGGACGCCATAAGAAGTATGCCCTGTTTTGATTCAAAGCCGTCAAGCTCTATAAGCAGTTGGTTAAGAGTCTGCTCCCTTTCGTCGTGCCCGCCGCCTATGCCGGCGAAACGGCGGCGGCCGACGGCGTCAAGCTCGTCTACAAAAATAATCGCGGGCGCGTTCTTTTTGGCGTTATTGAACAAATCCCTGACGCGAGCCGCGCCGACGCCTACAAACATCTCCACGAATTCCGAAGCCGAGGCGGAGAAAAACGCCACCTTCGCCTCTCCGGCAACGGCCTTTGCAAGCAATGTTTTGCCCGTGCCCGGCGCGCCGTAAAGCAGCACGCCTTTGGGCAGTTTTGCGCCGAGTTTCTGGAAATGCTTGGGATTGCGCAGGAATTTTATTATATCCTGCACTTCTTCTTTAGCTTCCTCCACGCCGGCGACGTCTTTAAAAGTGATGTTTTGCTCCTGCGGGTCCTGAAGTTTGGCTTTGCTTTTGGCGAAGTTAAGCGCGCTTTTGCCGTCGCTCTTCTGCGGGCGGATAAATAAAAAATACCACGCCGCAAAAAACAGGGCTATCCAGCCTACGTTCATGAGAAGGCTGTAAATCCAGCTTTTATCCGTCTCGCCCTTAAAGGGGATTTTGGCGGACACCAAATCCCTCACGAGGTCGTTATCGTCCGGTATCCTTGGCGTTTTGAATTTGCTTTCTTTGCCGTCGTCCTTAAACGTGCCGGCAATGCTGTCCTGCCCGACGGAAACTTTTAAAATATCGCCGGAGGCGATTTTGGCGCGGAATTCGGAATAATCCATATCCTTCGCCGCCTGGGACTGGCCCATCTTTGAATACAGCGAGACCATCATTATAAAAATTATCACCCACAGCAGCACCTGCCGCCACGGGATTTGGGGTATCGGTTTTTTATTGTTTACTTTCATCAAAAACTCCTATAAAAGGTAAATTACGGTAAAGCTCATTATAATCAAGACCGTAGCCTACGACAAACTCATTTTCTATCGTGAATCCGCAATATCTGGGCTTCACAGCGGCTTCGCGGTTTGAAGGCTTGTCCAAAAGCGTACAAAGCTCAACCGAGGCCGGGCCGCGCGTGCTCAGCAAGTCCGTGATATATTTAGCCGTTGTGCCGGTGTCTATAATATCTTCCACTATGATTACATGGCGGTTTTTTATGTCCTCGCGCAAATCAAGCATAAAGCGCACTTTGCCGCTGGAGCACGTGCCGCTGTAAGAGCACAGGCACATAAAATCAAGATGACAGTCCGTGTTTATATTTTTGACAAGCTCGGCGTAAAATATGGCCGAACCGCGCAAAACACAGACAAACAGCGGCGTTTTGCCCTCGTAATCTTTTGAAATCTGCGCGCCGAGCTCTTTGACCCTGCGGATTATCTGCTCTTCGCTGATGAGAATTTTTTTGAGCGGCAGGTTTGCGGATACTGTTTGCATAATATTATCGCCTCTGATAAAAAACGCTGCAAACCGCAGCGTTTTTTATTGTTTTGTACGGAGACTTTTTACCCATTAATCTTAAAAAGCATGTTTACGGCGGCGATGACGGCAATGGCTCCGGCCGCGCGCTCAAGCCTTTTGCCAAGCAGCGTTTTGGGGAAAGCGTGCCCGTGCGAAAGGCCGAAAATCGTCATAAAGAAATTAAACACCGCGGAAAGCAAAAGAGCGAGCAGGAAAATTTCTATCCTGTCCCCGAAGAATAAGGCCAGAGTGAAGCCGAACATAAAAGAATCCACGCTGGCCTGTACCGCCACGCGCACGAGATAATTGCTCTGTACTATATCCGTATAATTAAGGCTGGGAGAGCGCTCAATAGATTCCAAAAGCAACCTTATGCCTATGATAAACAACATTATAAAAGCCAGCCACTGCGTCAGGCCGCCGTACCAGTTATAAAGCAGTTTGCCCACGATAAAGCTAAGCGAAAGGGAGATGAGGTTTGCCACTACGAAAACAAAAGAAGTTTTTAAAGTGACATTATTGCCGTAAGCGCTGCCCAGTTTGCTGCCGGAGACGGCGCCTATTGCAAAACACCCGACCGAAATACACAATAAAATTATAATCAGCCATATTATGGACATGCTTTGTATCCCTCGCATTGAATAATATACCACTATATAATGTATTCTACAATAAATTTAGGAAAAATGCCTTTAAATAATAGTTAAAGGCTGCCAGCGACAGCACAAAGCCACGACGCTACGCTTAGGAACAGGGTTGTTTTTTCAGCTTGGCCATTGATAAGAACTTTGCCCGCTATAATCAAGACTCAGGCTTTGTTGAGGCTGACCTCAAGTTTTTAGGTTTAGAACGACAAACTTGTAAAGCTTTAACGGATAAAGAAGAATATTTTAGGCCTAAAGATTGCAAACTTATTTTTAAAATCTTATTTAACTATTAAATTTTAGAAGTCTATGATATAATATCTATCATTGTCCGGCCTGGTTTTTGAAGTGTACATTTGACAAATTTTACGGTGGCGGTCTTGAGATGATATATCGCCTCCAATTAAACATTCTACATATCCTACCCTTGGCCTAAATTCCAGATAAGGAACAGGGTTTCCTAAAATGCCGACTTGCGCGTAGTAATGATCCCCGTTTTCTGTAACAACCATACCCGCCCATTTTTTACCTAACTTGTACATCCCGTTTTCAATTTCCCAGCCGTCAATATATAGTTTGTTAAAATCAGCCGTATAAGTTCCATTAATAAGATAATATTCTTCCTGCGCATTGCGAAAAATATTAACAAAGGCGAATAATTCTGCCATGCGCGTCCTTGCGACGGCTTTTTGATATTGCGGCAAAGCAATGGCCGCAAGAATACCAATAATTAATACAACAACAAGCAATTCAACCAGCGTGAAGCCTTTTTTACTTTTCATACATTATACCTCGTTATTTTTAATTTTTATAAACAAAAACGGCTGATATGTTTTATGAATAGTCAAACGCATAAAACAAACAGCCGTGGTTTGCCGCCTTTCGGCGGCAAACGCTCGGCGTAAAGTATCGGGGTAATTATGCCCAATACTTTACGCCTAATAACGAGCTGTTTTTGGTTTGACTATTGTTTTGCTTTCGCAAAACCGTATCCTTTCGGATTTCCAAAAACAGTATCAAATTTTTTTAAGCCGATTATATCCCTCGCCCTCTCCCACAAGGAGCGAGAGAAATGATGTTTTCATTGCGGGCCGACTGCTTTTGTCGGCGTCAATCCAAGGCCGTAAATCTTAAAGCATTTGTTTTATTCTGGATTACTTCGGCCGGACAAGTGTAATCCGGCATCGCAAT
>JAIRLH010000095.1 GCA_031259485.1 Elusimicrobiota bacterium | reverse complement strand
AAAGTAATAAGCAGCCCATAAATTAGCCCCCCGCTGTTTTAGTATGTAAATATTTTAACATAATTGGGGTAAATCGGCTCCATTTCCAAATCACAGCTTTCGGGAATGACAACAAAAGACATCGGCTTTTTCCCTGAAAGGCGGATATGCAAGTAAAGACGGTGTGCGGTTGCTAAAATATAAACAATAAATGTTAAAATAGTTATATGGATAACATACACAGCAAAATCATCGCCGGCGCGGCATTGGCGGCGGTTCTGTTTTTAACGACCGCAGACATAAGCGCGCAAACCGCGGCGCAAAACCCAAATCTAAAAGAAAATACTCTCACGCTGGAGCAGTGCATAGAAATCACGCTCAAAAATAACCCGAGAATAGCCGCCGCCTCCTCAACGGCGCAAAGCCAGCGCGACAGGCTCTCGCAGACAAAAGCCGGCTATCTGCCGCAGGTTAGCGGCAGCGCGTCGTATTCGCGCGCAGACTCCGAACTTTCCGACCGAAACTGGCGCGGCACGGAAAACAGCTACAGTTCTTCAATATCCGCTTCGCAATTAATTTATGATTTTGGCAAAACCGGCCTGTCTACGGACATACAAAAAAATTCTTATTACGCTTCGCTGCAGGACAGCGAAAGCACAAAAAACAGCGTTGTGTACGAGCTTAAACAGGCTTATATTGCCGTGCTTGCCGCAACGGAACAATACGACGTTTTTACCCAATCCGTGGAACAATATCAGGAACAGCTCAAACGCGCGCAGGCTTTTTACGACGTCGGCACAAGGCCCAGGATAGACGTCACCACCGCGCAGGTCAATTTAAACAATGCAAAACTAAACTTAATAAAGGCGGAAAACACTTTAAAAATCGCCAAACAGAAACTTCTAAACATTATGGGCTTGCACGACCGAGCGGCAGATTTTGTTCTGGAAAAACAATCAGAAATCCCCCAATTTAAGCTTACCCTTGACAACGCTTTAAAACAGGCCTTAGAAAACAGGCCGGATTTGTCCTCTTACAAATTGAAACTTGAAAGCGCGCGCCAAAACGTGAAATTATCGGCAACCGGTTTTGCGCCTGAATTAAACGCAAACGGCTCGTACGGCTGGAGCGGCGACGACTTTCCTCTTAACGACAGATGGTCTGTAGGCGCGGGAGTATCCTTTCCGATATTCAGCGGGTTTAGTACGATAAATAAAATCAAAGAATCAAAAAACAGTTTAAATACCGCCTATTATAATTTGACCGACGCCCAGCAAAACGCGCTGCTGGACGTGCGCACCTGCCATTCCAATTTGCGGGAGGCCGCGTCAAGGATACCGGTGGCCGACATTTCCCGCAGGCAGGCGCAGGAAAATTACGACCTCGCCGTCGGCCGCTATACAGTGGGTGTTGGCACTTATATAGAAGTCAAAGACGCGGAGGTTTCCTTAAGCAATGCAAAGCTCAGCTATATCAGCGCGGTTTTTGATTACAATCTGGCGATAGCGGATTTAAAAAGAGCAATGGGGACAAGATAATGGATAAGACGACTATGAACAAAAAAATAATAAAAATCGTTATAATAACCGCCGTTATTTTGGCGGCGGCTTTCGGCGCGGCAAAAATATTCGGCGGGAAAAAGGGCATAATTTACAAAGAAGAATTCCCGCGCAAAACGCGCATAATTGAAAAGGTTGAAGCCTCGGGCAAAATCAACCCTGTGACGCAGACAAGCGTCGGCACGCAGGTATCGGGCCGCGTGCAGGAGCTTTACGTTGACTACAATTCCATCGTCAAAAAAGGCGATTTGATGGCTGTCATAGACCCTTCCACCTACGAATCCGCCGTCTTGCAGCAGGAGGCCAATTTGCAGCGCGTGGACAGCGTTTTCAAAAACGCGCGGCGCAATTACGAGCGTTATAAAAAATTATATAAAGACGCGCTTGTGGCAAAGAGCGAGCTTGATAATGCGGAGGTGGATTATCTCTCCGCCCAGGCGCAGGTGACGCAGGCCAAAGCCTCGCTTGACAAAGCGAAAATAGATTTGGGCTACACAAAAATAATATCGCCCGTCAACGGCATAGTTATATCCAAAGAGGTTGAGCTGGGGCAGACCGTGGCCGCCAGCTTTCAGACGCCTACTTTATTTCTGGTGGCTGAAGACCTTACAAAAATGCAGATAGAAGTTAATATTTCCGAGGCCGATATAAGCAAAATCAAAGAAAGCCAGGACGTTGAATTTGCCGTCGACGCCTATCCCGAAATAACTTTTAAGGGCGTAATTTCGCAGGTGCGCAACAGCCCCACGACGATACAAAACGTAGTCACTTATACCGTTGTGGTGGCGGTGGATAATAAAGATTTAAGGCTTAAGCCCGGCATGACGGCAAACGCCTCCATAATAACGGCTAGCAAGAGCGACGTGCTGAGCGTGTCAAACCAGTCGCTGCGTTTTGTACCACCGCCGGACGTTAAAATTAAAGACGCCCCGCGGCAAATGCAGCAGTCCGAAGAAACTGCGTCGCAAGAAGGCTCCGGCCGGCAACGCGACGGCGCAAACGGCGCGCAGGGGCAGAAACGCTCCTACAAAGGCCAGGGCGTCTGGACGGAAAATAATGACGGCAGCCTTACGCGCATAGAAATCAAAACCGGCATTACCGACGGCATAAAAACCGAAGTGGCGGAAGTTGTAAGCGGGAAGCTGGAAGAAACCACTCCGATAGTTACCAGCGTTGAAAGCGGCGCAAACGCGCAAAAGAACAATCAAATGCGCATGCCGAGATTTTAGCGTCGTCATTACTGAGAGCAACGCGATGTGTCAATCCGGAGGTAATTATGTCGTTAATCAGCGTAAAGAATATCTACAAAATTTACAACATGGGCGACATGCCGCTTGAGGTTTTAAAAAATGTTTCGCTGGAAATTTCTTCGGGCGAATTTGTGGCCATCATGGGCCCCAGCGGCAGCGGCAAAAGCACTTTCATGAATATCCTCGGCTGCCTTGACAAGCCCACGCGCGGCCGGTATATTTTGGAC
>JAIRLH010000160.1 GCA_031259485.1 Elusimicrobiota bacterium | reverse complement strand
CTAACTAGTAATGCGGAGCGGGATATGACAAACAGAGATAAGCTATAAATCTTCTTGAGATGGTAAGAGCGAAACAAATAGCGCAATATGCCCGTATGCGCAGTTATTACGATGATTTTGGAAAGATGGGACAGCTGACAACAAATGTTTCAAAATCGCAATAAGGGCAAAAACATATTACGCCTATATCTCAATCTCTCTGTTTTCCTTTGAGGATTTCAGGGCGCGGTCAAGTACGCTTTGTATGTAGAGGCCGTCGGCAAGGCTTGGATTTGTCTGCGCGCCGGTGTTTACGCTCTCTACAAAATTATAAAGGCTGTGTATGTGCGCGCGTATCCACCCTACGGGGTGTTTGCCCGGGGGAAACATCACCGGCGTGTCGTAGTTTTGTATGCACTCTATACGCGTGTAGCCTTTATAACCGCCGAGTTTTGCGTCCGGCAGCGCGTTGTCGTAAAAATAGAGCCAGTTGGGCTGCGTGAGGTCTATGATAAGCGCGCCGTCTTCGCCGTTTATTTCAAGCATCATGTTTGTGGCCGCGCCGGTGGCGAGCTTGGTCGCCTCAACGGTGCCAACGGCCCCGTTTTCCAGCGTGGCTATCATGGCCGCGCCGTCGTCTATGGTATAAGGCACCGCGCCGCCTTTGCCGTCGGGGCGTTGTTTATAGGGCGTCATGGTCTTGCAGTATATTTTTGAGAAGCCGCCGAGCAGATAATAAATCATATCACAGATATGGGAGCCAATATCGTACAAAGCCCCGTTGCCGCCGGATTTTTCGCTGTCATTGCGCCAGCCTGCCTGCAGTGCGCTTTTGGCATTGCTTGCGAGCAAAAACTGTCCTCTGAAAGCCAGTATTTTACCCAGGCGGCCTTCTTCTATAATCTGCTTGGCGCGCAGGACACTGGCAAAGAAACGGTTGTGGAAAACCGTTTGCGTGGTAACTTTTTTTAAGTTGGGGTGGTTCAAAATCTCCGCGCTGCTTTGTACGGCGGAAATCAGCGGCTTTTCGCAATAAATATTCTTGCCGGCGTCCAGTGCTTTTAAAATCTGGCCGCGGTGGAAAGCATCCGGCGTGCAGATGTTTATTATATCAATATCCTTGCGGGCGAAGATATCGTCTTCATTATCAGTCGCAAATTCAAAATCATAAAGTTCTTTGGCTTTTTGCGCGTTTGCAAATGTCTTGCTGAATACGCCTGTAAGTTTTATTTTATAGTCCGGCTCATAATATACCGGTATTGAGCGGTACCCGAAGATATGGGTCTTCCCCATAAAACCCGTGCCTAAAACGCCTACTCTGATTTCTTTCATAAACGAGACCTCCTTAATATAAATTAACGAAATTATCCCATCATAAACGGCAAGTATAACTTCTCCTCCGATTAGGGGAGTACCCTCGGCAGCGGGGGCAGAATTATACCAAGCTGTTCACTGGCTCTACTGGATAATTACCTAAATTAATAATAGCAAATAAAAACATATTTGTTTTTTGTTATTTTACGGAAAAATGCCGTGCGGGCCGCACTTAGGCGCGTACATGCTCCGTAATTGTGCGGTGTTCCAAAACTATTGCGCCTACGCCCAAACTTTGCTATAATATTTTTGGAAAAGATATGCCCGGGCGCTAAGGTGAAAGCCCGAAAGTTATCTAAGTATCTGCGGGGCAAAAGGTATCCCGTGGATATTATTTTATCTAAAAAACAGCCGAAGTGCGGCAAAACCGCAGCGGCGGTTAATAAGGAACAATGAAAACTTACGAAACTGTGACAATAGTAAAACCTCAGCTTTCCGACGGCGAGGTCGCCGCTTTTACCGATAAGGCAAAAGCGTTTATAGTTTCCGCGGGGGGAGAAGTCGTCTCCGAGGAAAAGCTGGGCAGAAGAAGATTCACCCACGATATCAATAAAAACCGCGAAGGTTTTTATCTGTATCTGAAATTCAAAGCTGAAGGAACTTTTATCAAAGACTGGGCCGAGAACATGAAACTTAACCAGAACGTCCTGCGCTCCGCCGTCATGAAAACGGGTGAGCCCAAGGCAGGGCCGGCAAAAACCAAAGCGGCCAAAACGCCGGCCGCAGCTTAAAGAGGGTTAAAAATATGTCTATCCGTCTTCCGGAAATTAATTATATCTTGATATCGGGCCGCCTCACGCGCGACGCCGACGTACGCATGACCCAGAAGGGCGCCGCCGTCTGCGGGTTTGACGTCGCCGTCAACCGCAGGTATATGGACAGCGTATCCGGCGAATGGAAGGACGACGTCGCCTACGTGCCCGTGAGTCTTTTCGGCCAGCAGGCCGACAGGCTTAAAGACCGCTTAAAAAAAGGCGCGCCCGTCGTGGTGGATGGACGCATTAATATGAACGAGTTCACGGATAAAGCCGGCCAGAACCGTAAAATACTGCGCGTAATAGCGAACCGCGTGCAGGTGCTGCAGACGGCCGATAACGCCGTCGGCGACGCTTTCCCCGCGAGGGAAGCGCAAGCCGCGCCCGCGGCCGAAGCTGCTGCGGAAGACGATGTGCCGTTTTAACTTTAAACAGCCCTAAGGCTTATTTCAGAGGAAATTAAAATTATGTCAGAAGAAAAATCAGCAAGACCGGAAGCAACCGAACACAAAACCCCTGCGGCCCCTGCCGCCGCCGGCGAGCGCGTCGCAAGGCCCTTCGGCCCCAAGAAGCGTTTTGAAGCAAGGCGCAAAGTGTGTAAGTTCTGCGCCGAGCATATTGACCGCCTTGATTATAAAAATATCCAGCTTGTCAAAACTTTCACCATGGAAAGCGGCAAGATTCTATCCAGAAGGATAACCGGCACCTGCGCCAAACACCAGCGTCAGGTAACCCAGGCCGTAAAGAGAGACAGAAATCTGGCATTTTTGCCCTACAGCCTGCCCAAGAGATAATTTTGAGAGGATATTTAAGATGAAAGTCATTTTGAGAGAAGACGTAAAAAATCTTGGCACCACGGGCGAAATCGTGGAAGTCAAAACCGGTTATGCGCGCAATTTCCTGCTGCCACAAAATCTGGCGCAGGCCGCCACGCCGTCAGCAATTAAAAATTGGGAGCTCGGCGCCGCGCGGCGCGCGAAAAAGCTCTCCGCCGAACTCGAGGACGCCAAAAAAGCCGCCGCGAAACTCAACGGCATAGTGTTGCCTTACCAGAGGACTGTCAATATTGAAGGCATTGTTTTTGGCTCCGTCACCAAGTCCGACGTGCAAAAAAGCCTTGCCGAGCTGGGCCACAAAATCAGCAAGGACCATATTGAAATCCACGCGCCAATCAAAAAAATCGGCGAGAGCGAAGTGCAGATTTACTTCAAACCCACGGTATATGCCAAGATAACCGTCAAGCTGGAAGCCGTGGAAGAGAAGAAATAAGCAAAGCAGGTTTTACGGCCGTTATTAAACTTCCCTCGTTTTGCATTAGGGGGAAGTTTTGTTTTATTTGGGTTTCGGCAGATTCATTATGTAATACATATTCCCATAGGTAGGTATGGGGTTTGCGCCAAAGAACTCCCCGCCGTAAGATTTGCAAATTTCTTCCCCGTAAGAGGACGTTTTAAGCGCGGAGCAGCCAATCCCTTTGTCACCCGTTCTATACAGCACTTCAAAAATCCCTTCTCTGACGTAAAAGCCCACATTATTGAAAAGTTTTATTACTCCGCTTTTCGCTGTGTAGCAATAGCTTCCTTCTTGCACCTCTGTTATTTTAGTGCAGTTAAGGCCGATGTCAAGCGCACCGAAGTCCGTGGTATATTTCCCATAGATGAGGAAATAAATATCTTGAGCATCCTTTATTGCGCGGGCGGTGATAATCAAACCGGCCAGTTTACTTTTCGCTACGGATTTGTGGTACTGAGGCAATGCGATAGCGGCAAGTATGCCGATAATTAAAACAACGACAAGTAATTCAATCAGAGTAAAACCGTCTGCTGATGATTTAAATAGCGATTTTGACCTCTTATTATTATAAAACATATCTGTTGCTCCTCTGAGCAAAATATTATCACTTTGATTATTATAACAAATTTAAAAGTATTTACGGAATAATTTCGTTAAATATTATGAATGGTGCGGGCAGCACATAAAAATGCCCCGCCGTATAAGCGGGGCGTTTTACGTCGGTAATTCGCGGATATTATCCGGTATTTTTGCGCATAAGCTCGCGCAGGCCTATAAGGACAAGGTCCGGCACATAGGCTTTAAAAACATTCTCATGCTCGTACAGGCGTCCCAGGCCGCCGGTGCCGATTATAATATAATCCTCCCGACGGAAGCACTCTTTGCCCAGACGGGTGCAGATTTCCTTCATTGAACCCAGTCCCGTGTAAAACAAACCGGCCTGCAGTTGCGTCGTCGTATTCATGCCCGCGCTGCGCCCAGGATTTTTGATTTCCACGTTAGAAAGCAGCGCCGCGCCGCTCGCAAGCGCGCTCATTGACATGCCCACGCCCGCGCTTATCGCGCCGCCGCGGTATTCGCCGCTTTTGTGGACGGCGTCAAATGTGTTTGCAGTGCCGAAGTCAACCACAATCAGATTTTTACGCGGATAGAGGTGAATAGCGCCCTCAATGCCGGCAATTCTGTCCGCGCCGAGGCCGTTGTAGGCGCCGCCCTTTATAAACAGGCCGGATTTGGTTTCCCGCCCCACGATAAAAGGCTCAAGGCAGAAGTACTTGCGCGCGCAGTTGGCGATGCTGCGCGTTAAATCCGGCACGACGGAAGCTATGGCTATTTCAGCTATTGCCCTCGGCTCTATCGCGTTGGCGCGCAAAACCTGCAGCAGGAAAACGCCGAGTTCGTCCGAAGTCACCGCGCCCGAAGACGTGCGCCGGAAACTTGCCTTGATTTTATCCCCGTCAAACACGCCCGCGTAGATTTGGGTATTGCCGACGTCTATGGTAAGCAGCATAAAAC
Source organism: Elusimicrobiota bacterium (assembly GCA_031259485.1). Classification (GTDB taxonomy): domain Bacteria; phylum Elusimicrobiota; class Elusimicrobia; order Elusimicrobiales; family Elusimicrobiaceae; genus Proelusimicrobium. The sequence continues at coordinate 614 of JAIRLH010000160.1, read as the reverse complement.
AGCCCCTTGTAAAATATATTAAATTTTAGCACATTTCCAAATGAAAAACACATAAAAAGCATACAAATCCGGCCGGTTTAATAGCTTTCCGCAACATAATAATATAAAATTTAAAGAAGGAGATAAAACATGAAAAAACTGTTAATAATCGCTTTGCTGTTGCCTTTTATGGCGGCGTGCGGCACAAAAGTGCGGCGTCTTGACGTTGATGCCGCCAAAGACCTCAGCGGCAAGTGGAACGATACCGATTCCCGCATGGTGGCCGAAACTATGATACAGGAAGCGCTTTCCGGCCCGTGGTACGCCAAAGCCGTAAAAGCAACCAAAGGCGATGAGCCCGTGGTTATTGTCGGCACCGTAGATAATCAAAGTATGGAACACATTAATACAAATACTTTCATAGAGGAATTGCAACGCGCGCTCATCAACAGCAGCAGGGTGGAGTTCGTCGCGTCCAAAAACGAGCGCGGGGAGATACGCAGCGAGCGGCTTGAGCAGGACGAATACGCCTCCGAAGCCACGCGCAAAGCCTTCGGGCAGGAAGTTGGGGCGGATTATATGCTCAGCGGCATTTTGTCGTCAATAGTTGACCAGGAGGGCAGCAAATCCGTCGT
>JAIRLH010000092.1 GCA_031259485.1 Elusimicrobiota bacterium | reverse complement strand
ATACCTGCGCCCGAGGGCCTTGACTGACTTCCGCAATAAATTTTCCATAATATTTGACGTTTCTCCAAAATAATTTCCCGCCGTTAATTCCGCCTTCTTCGGGGCAAGTGGCACGAAGTGCCGCGGGAGGATATATCGTTGTTATTGCTTTTATTTATAACAACACTGCAACGACCATTTACCCCTACCCCCGCTGCCGCGGGTACTCCCTCTAATCGGGGGAGAATCAAATGGGTATGGCCTTACTATATACTTTCTTATATTCCCCTATCTGTGCAAGAGTGAACTGGCAAATGTCTTCCCCCGCGTAGAAGTTTTTGTACCATTGGGCCGTTGCCGCTACTGCTTTGTCAAAATCGTAAACGGGCCGCCAGCCAAGCTGCGTTTTGGCTTTTGTGATGTCAAGATGCAGCAATTTGGCTTCGTGCAGTTTTGCGTCGGGCTGCAAAATATAATTGCCGCGTCCCCAGACGGCTGTAAATTTTTTGGCCAAGTCCTCAACAGTTCTTATATCCTCCGGCTCGGGGCCGAAGTTCCACCCTTGCGCGGCCTGCGGGCCGCCGTACAATTTTTGCGCGACAAGCAAGTACCCGAAAAGCGGCTCCAGCACGTGCTGCCACGGACGCGTGGCTTTTGGATTGCGCAGAACTATTTCTTTATTTTGGCTGATAGCGCGCGCGCAGTCGGGCGCTATTCTGTCAAGCGCGTAATCCCCCCCGCCAATTACATTGCCCGCGCGGCACGAGGCCAGCCCGACCTGGTGCGCGCGCCCGTAATCTTTGGGATTAAAGTAGCAATTGCGGTAAGAAGCCGTCAACAGCTCCGACATGCCTTTGCTGCTGCTGTAAGGGTCAAAGCCGCCCATTGGGTCGGTTTCTTTGTAAGGCTGGCTGGTTTCGCGGTTTTCATAGCATTTGTCGCTGGTAATATTAACGACGGCACGCACATCCGCCGTCCTTCGCGCGGCTTCAAAAACATTGAGCGTACCCATAACATTAGTGCTGTAAGTCAAAACCGGCTCGGCGTAGGAAAGCCTCACCAAAGGCTGAGCGGCCAGGTGCAAAATTATATCCGGCCTGAATGAAGCGATTTCTTTTGCCAGTCTTTCGCCGTCGCGTATATCGGCTATGACGCTTTCCATTTTCCGCGCCAGTCCCAGCAGATTATAAAGCGAAGGCTCTGTGTTCGGCGCCAGCGCATAACCCTTTATTTGCGCGCCGGTATCAAGCAGCGCGGCGGCCAGCCACGCGCCTTTGAAGCCCGTGTGGCCCGTTATAAAAACGCGTTTGTTTTTGTAGAAGCCGGACATGTTTAATCCCACACTTTCCACGGCGCTTTGCCGCTTTGCCACAATTCTTCAAGCATGATTTTATCGCGCAAGGCGTCCATCGGCTTCCAGAACCCAGAATGTTTGTAGGAATTAAGTTTGCCGTCTTTTACAAGGCCTTCAAGCGGGCCGCGCTCCCAGACGACGCCTTCGCCCGCCGGGATATAGTCAAAAATTTCCGGCTCCAGCACGAAAAATCCTCCGTTTATCCAGCCGCCTTCGCCGTGCGGCTTTTCTTCAAAGGATTTTACCATGCCGTCGGCCGCAATATTCAGTGCTCCGAAGCGCCCATCGGGCTGCACGGTGGTAAGAGTGGCCGCTTTGCCGCTTTTTTGATGCGCGGCCAGCAGGGCTTTAAGGTCTATATCCGCCACGCCGTCGCCGTAAGTGAGCATGAACGGCTCGTTTCCTATGTAGTCTTTTGCTTTTTTGATGCGCGCGCCCGTCATGGCGTACAGGCCGGTGTCAAGAAGGGTTATTTTCCACGGCTCGGCTTTGTGGTTGAGCGTCTCAACGGTATTGGTGGCCAAATCTATTTTTAAGTCGCAGTTATGCAGGAAGTAATCTGCAAAATATTCTTTTATTATATAACTTTTATAACCCATGAGTATTATGAAATCATTAAAGCCGTAATGCGAGTAAATTTTCATTATATGCCAGAGGATAGGCTTATCGCCTATGCCTATCATGGGTTTCGGTTTGAGGTGTGATTCCTCAGATATCCTCGTACCCATACCGCCGGCAAGCAGAACTACTTTCATAACAAAAGCCTCCTTATAAGGGTTGCGGCGCAACTCTTGTATATCCAAATACCCCTATATTTTACTATAATTTTTCCTGTGCTTTTTACGCGCGCCGCGAAAGCGGAGGAGGATAATAAAAAATGGCAAAAGACAGCGGCTGCGTCCCGCCCGAGAAGCTGCCCCCGTTTTACAGAGCTTTAAAAAAATTCGCTTCCGCGAAAAAGCAGATGTGGAGCACCCCGGGCCACAGCGGCGGCGCGGCGCTGGATTACAGCGCAATCGGGCGCGATATCAAAAAATTCTTCGGGCCCAATATATGGGCGGCCGATATTTCCAGCAGCGCGGCGGAAATGGGCTCTATTTTAGAACACGAAGGCCCCGCTCAGGCGGCCGAGCGCGACGCGGCGGAAATCTACGGCGCGGATACGACTTTCTTCGTGCTTAACGGCACCTCAACGGCAAATAAAGTGGTGTTTTTTACTACCGTAGCCCCGGGCGATGTGGTGCTTGTGGGGCGCAACTGCCACAAATCAATAATGCACGCCATTATCATGAACGAGGCCATACCAATTTATCTGCGCCCGCTGGGCAACCGCTACGGCCTTATAGGCCCCGTACCGCAGAGCGAGTTTAGAAAAGAAGCAATCCGCGCTAAAATAAACGAAAGCCGCCTGATAAAAGCCAAAAAAGCGCGCAAAGTGCGGCTGACTGTTTTGACGAATTCCACTTATGACGGATTTTTGTATAATGCGGATAAAATATCCGCAGCCATGGCGGATTTGACGCATTTCATGCACTTTGACGAGGCCTGGTTCCCTTACGGCGCCTTCCATCCGTTTTATGAAAAGCGCTACGCCATGAGCCCTTTCCGCCGCCGCCGCGGGCTGCATATGCCGCCGGTGTTTGCCACGCAGTCCACGCATAAACTGCTTTTTGCTTTCTCGCAGGGCAGCATGCTGCACTTTAGGCAGGGCACTGGCAGAAAAACGCTTGATATGCAGGGCCTTGTTGAAGCGCACCAGATGCACGCAAGCACGTCTCCCTTTTACCCGATGTTCGCCACGCTTGACGCGAGCGCGGGCATAATGAAGCAGAACGGCTACCGCCTTATTGACAACGCCATTGAGGAAGCCGTTTACTTCCGCTCCTATATGCAGCGCAAAAGCGCGCGGCTGGCGCGGCGCGGCGACTGGTGGTTCAAAGTGCTGCAGCCCGATGTCAAAACCCGCACCAAATCGCCGGAGCAGTGGGCGTTGAAACCCGCTCAGAACTGGCACGGCTTTGACATGGGCGCAGACGACGATATTTTGCTTGACCCGCTTAAAGTCACGCTGCTTACGCCCGGCATAGGCGGGGACGGCAAAACTGCGCTTTTTGGCATACCTGCGGGCGTGCTGGGCAAATTTTTGCGCTCGCGCGGCATAGTTCCCGAGAAGACTGGGTTTTACAGTATTCTTTTCCTGTTCGCTCCAGGGACGGAGATACGCAAAACCGACAATCTTATACGCGCGCTTTCGGAATTTAAAAAACTGTACGATATCAACGCGCCGCTTTTTAAGGTATTCCCGGATTTGGAAAATTTTTACAAAGAATACTATCCGCCGCATGCCGGCCTGAGGGACTTGTGCGAGCAGATGCATCTATTCCAGCTGCGCCATGATATCGTTGACGCCGCAAGCCGCCTTCACAGCGAACTGCCGCAGCAGGCCATTGCTCCGCACAAAGCCTATTACGGCCTTGCCGAGGGTAAAAGCGAATATGTGCGCCTTGACGCCGCGCCGGGACGTATATCGGTTTTCATGATACTGCCTTACCCGCCCGGGATACCGCTGATAATGCCGGGAGAGCGCTTCCCGGACGCGCGCAGCGGCATGATGAAGTTTCTCAAGATGAGCGAGCTTTTTGATTTTATTTTTCCCGGTTTCGAGACGGAGTTCCACGGCATAAAAAAGAAGTGGGAAGACAGGCGGCCCGTATATTATATCAACGTTCTGCGCCGCACTAAAAGGCAAGTCTGAGTTTACTAATTCTTTTTTGCTCTCCCGCAGCCAAAGGGTTGGATGCGGGGTAAGCGCAAACTAATCCGGCACAATATTTTCAAAAGCCAGTAAAATTTCCGCCATTTCCGCGGCGGATTTGGCGCGCAGCAAGCGCCCGCAGATTACTTTATTGGAAGAGACCGCCGCAAGTTCCGCCAGAAGTTTCAGCTGCGTGGCCGGCTCCTTAAACGGCGTTAGAATCAGGAAAATCAGCTTCACGGGCTCGCTGTCGCCGGCGTTGAAATAAATTCCCTTCCTGGATATGCCCAGCGCAACCATCGGCGCAGTCAGCGCGCCCACGCGCGCGTGCGGAAAGGCAATTCCCTTTAGCAGCGCGCAGCTCATTAATTTTTCCCTGTTCGCAATAAATTCGCGCGCCTGGTTTTTCTCAAAGACGGGCCGCGCTTTGTGGACGGCGTCAAGAATTTCGTCAAAAGCGGCAAATTTGTCCGTTGATTTCAGGCTGATTACGGATCCGTCGGGCACAAAAATCTGGCTCAAACTGAGCGGGTTCGGCTTTTCATATTCGTCGCGGATTTCGCCTACCAGCTCCTCCAATACGTCTTCAAGCGTGAGCAGGCCGCTAACCCGGCCGTCCGCGCCGCGGATAAGCGCCTGATGGCGGCGTTTTGTCTGGAATTCGCGCAGCGCGGCCTCCACGGGGGTGTTCTCGCCAAGGCTCAGCATGGGATAGGTGTATTTTTCTTCTATGGGCTGGGCCGCGTGCTCGCTCAGCGCGTCAAGGGACATTTCTTTTATTAACACGTATTCTTTGGCGTCGTCAATATCATTATCGTAAAGCGGGTAGCGCGAGTACTTGCGCGTCTTTATTATCGCAAAATTATCCGCCCACGCGTTGGATTTTTTAAGCGCGGATATTCTGGCGCGCGGCGTCATGATTTCTTTTACTTTCACATTGTCAAAATCAAAAAGATTTTCAAACATCATCAGCCGTCGCAGCGAGAGTTTATTCCCCTCCTGCGAGCGCGAAAATAACATGCGCAGCTCGTCTTGCGATAGCGGCGTTTCCCCTTCCTGCGGGTTTATGCGCATGAGGCGCAGCGTGCGATGCGCGGCGGCCGTCAGCGCGCGGCGGAAAACTTTTGTAAGCGCGTAAAACCAGTGCATGGGCGCAATGACCAGCAGCAAAGTTTTCTCCGGAAATTTGATTGAGAATAATTTGGGAACCATTTCGCCGTAAATCACATGCAGGGACGTTATGATTATGAAAGAAAGTATAAAAGACAGGGTATAATTTACAGCCGCAGGCAGCGGCGCCAGCGCGGGCAGCACCGCGGCAAGGAGACGCCCCACGGAAGGCTCCCCCACCCAGCCCAGAGCGAGGCTAGTCATGGTTATGCCGATTTGGAGGGATGAAAGATAATCGTCAATATTTTCGTGAGCGCGCAGGGCCAGCTTTTCTTTGCGGCCGCCGTTTGAAGCAAGCTCAATAAGGCGCGTATGGCGGACTTTTACCAGCGAAAATTCCCCTAGCACAAAGAAAGCGTTTAGAGCTATTATAGCGAACGCGAGAAAAATGTAAATTAAAGTGGTAATCATTAATTTGAGGATTTTTTACGAAGGCTGAAACAAGAAAACAGAAATTGCGCGGAGAGGGACTCGAACCCTCAAGCCAAAGGCATGCGCCCCTCAAACGCACGCGTATACCAATTCCGCCATCCGCGCGAAAACTTCGTGTAATAATTATATCAAAGCCGCGGGAATATTGTCAATTTGGTATACAGCAAAATACTCCAGACGTTTATGGGCAGAAACCAATGAAGGCGAAAAATTACACGGCAATTGTTCGTTATCGGCTACTTTGAGAACTCTTAGGCCGATTATTTGGCAGCCTGTTTATCTATGGCGTCCATGCGTTTTTGGGCCCTGGTGGCAAGCGTATCTGCCGGGTGCGCGATTATGAGCTTTTGGTACATGGCCCTGGCCTGTTGCAATTTATCAAGCTTTTCGTATATCCCTGCGGCGTCAAACATGGCCTGCGGCGCCTGCGGCGCGTCCGGATAGTTCGTAATTATAGCTTCGTAAGCGGCAACCTGGCCGTAAAAATCTTTCAGTCTTTTTGAATAAATTGCGGCCGTTTTCAATTTGACTTCAACAAATTTCTGCCGTGATTTGGCAAAAATCTCCGCGGTTTTTTTGAGCGTATCGGCCGCGGCGGCATAATCTTTAAGCCTGTTTTCCTGTAAATCGGCTTTGTAAAGCAGTGCGGCATAAGCGCGGGAGGACTGGTTATCCTTTATATAAATATCGGCCGCGCTGGTTATATAATTTACCGCGCCGGCATAGTCCTTCTTATTCTCGCTGAGTATAGCCATGTGGTTATATGTAATACCGCGCTCGGCCGAGTTGGGGAAATCTCTGAGCACCTTCTCGTAATAATGCATGGCTTTATTGTAATCCTTAAAATCTCCGCCGTAGATATCGCCCGTCATGCGCACGGAAGCGGCTTTATATTTGGTTGAGGGATAAATCTCATACACTTTCTGGTACTGCATTATCGCGGCCTGATAGTTTTTGTTTTGCCGGTAAAGGTCGCCCAGCATGAGCTCAAGGCGGTCTTTATCGCCGTATGCGGGGAAGCGCGCAAAAAAATTCTGATACTCCGCCAAAAGCGGGATAAAAGTGTTTTTGATATCAAGTTTTGTCGCCTCCGAAAGGAAAGCGGCCAGCCGCTCTTCAACCGGCGCGCCGTCGCCGACCGCGGCGGCCGCAAGTTTATCCAGGGCGTCTCTTTTGTCTTTTTCTATATTCTGCGCAATCTGGGCAAACATGCCGCGCAGGGTTTCTATCTCGGGGGATTTGGGATAATCATATTTATTCCGCAGCAGCGTAATCGCGGCGGACGGGAAGGCTTTTATTTTAAGTTCGGTATCAGCCTTAAGCATCAGAGCGGACGGGGCCGCGGGCAGCGCATAATTGCGGGCAGACCAGTAAAATAAATCATCCGCCACGGCTGCAAGCAGTTTCCTATCCTCTCCGGCGGCTTGTTGTTTGTAAAAACCCAGTTCAGCCTCCGCGCTTTGGGCGAAGGCAGCGCACGCAAAAGCCGGCGCAAAAGCAAACGTCAAAAATATTTTCTTCATATTATCTGTAATTTGTAAACTGAAGCTCAAGCCCGAAGTCTTTGCCCTTAAGCAGCGCGATAACCTGCTGCAAGGTGTCCTTTGAAGCCGAGGACACGCGCAGCTGGTCCCCCTGTATTGAGGCATTGGCTTTGAGTTTATTATCCTTTATAAGTTTAACCATCTCTTTGGCCTTTTCGGCCGGTATCCCCTGCTGGATTTTTATATCCTGCTTGGCCGCGCCGCCCAGGGCGGCTTCTATCTTCTGCGGCGTAAAATTGCGCACCGCCACGCCGCGTTTTGAAAGCCGCGTCAAAAGCACGTCGTAAAGAGCTTTAACCTTATATTCGTCCGCACACGATAATTTAATAATATTTTCCTTGCCGAGCAGCTGCATATCGGGGTCACAATCCTTAAAATCATAGCGATTGGCCACTTCTTTCCTGGCTACGGCTATGGCTTCTTCAATAAGATTCAAATCCACTTTGGAAACTACGTCAAAAAAAAAATCCGCCATATATATTTTCCCCCTTTTTAAAATTATATTAAATTTGTTGCGGCTGCGGATATTAAAATGTAAAATAAAATTAGCTTTTAAGCTCTGGATAAAGGAGATACTATCATGTCAACATTCGCCGCAATTTTAGGGCTGTTCGCCTTCCCTGCGATAGCTTATGCCCTAAGCACGAACAGGAAAGCCGTCAACTGGCGCACTATAGGCAGCGCTTTCGCCATGCAGTTGATATTTGCACTGCTGATACTCAAAACCAGCCAGGGCAGGTCCGTTTTCAACTATCTTAACGACGTCATATTAAAGCTGCTGGGCTTCCAGCAGGCCGGCGCGGAAATGGTCTTCGGCAAGCTGGCCAGCCCGGATACGCTGGGTTTTCTGTTCGCTTTCCAGGTGATACCGACGATTATCTTTTTCTCCGCCCTTATGGGTCTTTTGTATTATCTCGGCATTATGCAGAAAATCGTTTTTGTCTTTGCGTGGCTTATGAATAAGTCCTGCAATCTGTCCGGCGCGGAAAGTTTGAGCGCGGCCGCAAATATCTTTGTGGGGCAGACGGAAGCGCCGCTGCTTATCAAACCATATGTCGACAAAATGACCAAATCCGAGCTTATGTGCGTAATGACCGGCGGCATGGCCACCATAGCCGGCGGCGTGATGGCGGCCTATATAATGATGCTGGAGAAGACGGTCCCCGGCATCGCGGGCCATCTTATGGCCGCAAGCATTATGGGCGCGCCGGCGGGCGTGATGTTTGCCAAACTCCTCGTACCTGAGACGGAAAAGCCGGCCACCATGAGCCTTGCGAAAATTGACTATAAAGACCCCAGCGCCAATGTGCTTGACGCCATTTCCAACGGCACGGCCACCGGCGTGCAGCTGGCCATAAACGTGACGGGCATGCTTGTAGCTTTTACGGCTTTAATCGCGCTGGCCAGCGGCATGGTGGAGTGGATTACGGGCCTCTTCCTAACAAAAGCGATAGGGATAGAGCAGATTTTCGGTTATATCTTCTCCCCTTTGGCGTGGTTTATGGGCGTGCCGCAGGACGAGCTTGTCCTCGCCGGCCGGCTGCTCGGGGAAAAGACAATTCTTAACGAATTTGTGGCTTATGCAAATTTCTCGTCAATACTAAATGCCGGCACGGCGGCTATGAGCATTAAAACCAAAGTTATTTTGAGCTATGCATTGTGCGGGTTTGCAAATTTCGCTTCCATCGGCATACAGATAGGCGGTATAAGCGCGATAGCGCCCAACAGAAGGGCGGATTTATCCAAACTCGGCTTCCGCGCGCTGCTGGCGGGCCTTTTCTCCAGCTGCGTAAGGGCGATACTGGCAGGGCTGATGATAGGTTAATTTTTCAGAATTTGAAAATCTCCCGCGATGATGATGTTTAGCTTAGTATAAAAAATGTTCGCTTTTTTCTCTTGTGTAAAGAGAGAGGGAGAGTTAGAAATATTTATCCCTAATACGGAAGAGAGATTTAATTTAAGTTGTTTAAAAAACTACACTAACGACAAATACCCCGTCCGCGTTCCGCGTCCACCCCTTTTGGGAAAATGGGAATAATCCCGCTTCCCAGTAATTGTACTTTGAGTTTCTGTATTGACAAGTTGGGGAATTATTATATATCATGCTTTATATCGCTCCATCTTTCTAAAGAGCTAACTACAACTAAGGAGTATCAAAATGATATATAAACGCCCTCTCTCTTGTTTTAAACTTTCCGTCCTCGGGTTTACTTTAATTGAGCTTCTTGTAGTCGTATTAATAATCGGAATTATTGCCGCTATCGCTCTGCCGCAATATAATCTTACCATGGCCAAAAGTAGAACTGTGGAAGCAATATCCAATCTCAGGGCTATTTCATCCGCGCAACAGATTTATTTTCTCACAAACGGAAAATATACGGCAGATTTCCGGCTTTTGGACATATCTTTGCCGGGCACACTCAGCGACGACGGTACAACATTAAAGACTAAGCTTTATACTTACGCGCTTAATGCGAATCCAAACGACAGCCTTCCTCACGCCGCTTCAAATTCCGGCGCAACACATCCGTCATTATATTGCCAGTCAAAACAGAATTGCATAAAACTTTATTGTCGCGCTCTAATTGATAGGAATCTTACGAACAAAGTATGCATTTCACTTGGCGGCGTTTATATAAACAGCAACGCCTGGAATAATTATTACAATATAGGCTATACAAAATAATCTTATCCCCCTCGCCCCTTAAGGAAGAAGGTGAGGGGCAGGGCCGTTATCCTACTTCGCCAGAGCCTCTTTTATGGCTTCGCTTAT
>JAIRLH010000084.1 GCA_031259485.1 Elusimicrobiota bacterium | reverse complement strand
TATTTTGACGGTATTTATTCGCAATGTTTTTAAATACCCTATACAACCCTTTTAAAAGAGTTTTTATCTTTTCTATAACCCTTTGAGGTAGAATAGTTTTTTCAGTCGGTACAAAAAGTCTCATATGTTATGATGTTTAACAATATCTTGCCTTCTTTACATTCATTTGCTATAATATACTTACCGGTAGGTAGATATATGGCGAAAAACGCAGACACGGCTGAGCATAATACCAAAGAAAAAATACTCGCGACGGCTTTTGATTTGTTCGCACAGCGCGGAATGAAAGATATTTCCATGCGCGAAATCGCACAAGCGTGCGGCGTCACCAAACCAGTGATATATTACTATTTTAAAGATAAAGACGCGCTGTGCTGCGAAATAGCAAAAAATTTTGAACTCCGGCAAAACGCCGCGCTTGCGGATATAGCAAAGCAAAACCCGCGGTTTGACAAATTTCTGGAAAAGCTTTTTATTCTCTATTTTGAGAATCCGCAAAACAAAAAAATAGTGCCTTTCATGATGCATCTGCACAGCTATGCCTCCGCCAATAAGAATATAGAAGCACGGCTGCGCTGCCAGAACAGAGGCCACTACGAGTATCTGCAAAACGCGCTTGCCGCGCAGGTTAAAGCGGGCTCAATCGCTCTGGAGATGATAGAAATCGCCAGGCACATGATTTTTGCCAATCTTATGCACATGGTGCTCAACGCGCATCACGAGCGCGTTAAATTTACGCGCGCCTATCCCGCGCAAATTACAAAAGCAATTTTAAAAGCCATAGATTATAGGGGAGACAATAAATGAAGAAGATAGTAAGTTTTACCGCGGCTTTAAGCCTGTTTTTCAACCTTGCCGCAGTGTCGTTATGCGCGGCCGGCCCGGCCGCCGCAAAAACAGCGGCAAAACCAAAAGGCGGTATTGATTTGTTCACGCTTAACGACGCGGCCAAACCCGGAACAATAACCATAAATCAGGCCATTAACGCCGCTTTGCAAAACAATACCGCCATAAAGACCGCCGAAAAGAATGCGGAAATTTACGACCAGCAGGTAAGGCAGTACTGGTCTTATGTTTATCCGCGCATTACGCTGAGCGGCAGCTATACCCGCGCTTTGGAACAGCAGGAGACAATAATCCCCGCGCTGGGCGGTAAGGTTAAAACGGTCTTGCGCAACTCCACCTCCGCTCAGGCGGAAGCAGCGCTTTTATTATGGAAAGGCGGCGCGGTGTCAGCCGGTATAAAAATGGGGGATTACTTTTCCCAAAGCGGCTATTTGCGGCTGTTGGAAGCGCAGAATAAAATAAAAGATACCGTGACTGTTTTGTGTTTCCGTATCGTCATTTCGCACGCGCTGATACAGGTGCAGCAGGAAAACCTTAACATCGCGCAAAACCATCTTAAGGAAATCAATCTTAAATACAAACAGGGCCTTGCCAGCGATTTGGACATACTTAACCAGAAAGTCAAAATATCAAACAGCGAGCCGCCCTTAATACAGGCCAAAAACGCTTATGAAATCGGCCTGCTCACGCTGCGCCGCGTGCTTAATAAAGACCCTCAGGATCCGATTGATCTCTACTGGCAGCTGGAGGATATAATGCAGATAAATTTTCCCCCGCTGGAGGAACTTTATAAAATCGCGCGGGAGTACAGGCCGGATTTGGCCGTGGCGCGGCTCAATACCAAAATAGCGGAGCAAAATATAAAAATCGCCCGAGCCGATAATTACGGCGAAATCAGCGCCTTTGTAAACGGCACTTACAGCGGCGCGTCGGATTCGGTATTAATGCCGATGAGCGAAAGTAATTCTTCCTACGGCGCCAACGCGGGCCTGCGCATCAGCATACCGTTGTTTGAGGGATTCAGAGTTGATTCAATTATAAAACAGCGCGAACTGGCCTACGATCAGGCTTTGCTGCTTGAGCAGGATACCGAGCGCGGTATTAAGGTGGAAGTTAAACAGGCGTGGCTCAATCTTAACGAGGCAAAGCAAAGAATATCAGCCACCAAAGGCACTATAGAGCAGGCGCGTACTAATCTTGAGCGCACCACGCTGCGCTACCGCAACGGCCTTGCCTCCCGCTTGGATTTGGACGATTCCGCCCTGCTCCTGTATAATGCCGAGTTGCAGTTTGTGCAGGCCGTGCATGACGCCTTTACGGCGCTTTCAAATTTAAATTATGCAGTAGGCAAAGAGGTTATTGTAAAATGAAAAAAATAGTCCTGATATTACCTGTTCTTCTTATTTTATCCGCATGCGGCGGCAAAAAGGAGGAAAGTTCTCTCAAAAGCATAGAGCCAGACCGCTTTACCGTACATACTGAAATTGTACAGCCGCGCGACGTCAGCCAGGATTTGCTGCTTACGGGCAGCGTCAAAGCGTGGGAGGAAGCCGTAATCTACCCGCGCGTTGACGGCAAACTTTTAAAAAACGTGCTTGATGAGGGAAATGCCGTAAAACGCGGACAGACTATCTCACTGATAGAGCGCGACGAGGTCGGCGCGGTATATGAGCCCGTGGTGGTGCCTTCCACCCTTGCGGGCGTTATAGGCCGCACTTACCTTGACCCGGGCGCGAATGTCACCAAATCCACGGCGGTGGCATTGGTTGTCAACCAGGAAAATGTGCGCATTCTGATAGATATACCCGAAAGGTATATAGGCAAAATCCGCAACGGCCAGAAGGCCACTTTCACGCTTGAAGCCTACGGCGACAGGCAGTTTGAAGCCGTCATCTATAAACTCAGCCCCGTGGTGGATACGCAGGCGCGCGTTGTCAGCGCGGAGCTGCAGGCCGCCAATAAGGATGGGGCCATAAAATCGGGAATGTTTGCCAAAGTTAAACTGGTTTTGGACGAGAGTAAAAATGTCCCCTCCGTAAGTCTTGCCAGCGTGGGTATGGATACCAAAACCGGCGAGAATTATTTGTTTGTAACAGACGGAGATAGAGTTGTTAAAACGGTGTTTAAATCAGGCCTTCGCTCGGAGCGTTATCAGGAAATCCTTCAGGGCCCCGCGAATGGAACTGAAGTCGCTAAAATCGTCTTCGGCCTGAAAGACGGCAGCAAAATCAAAGCGGAAAATTAATTTTATGCAAGAGAACAAACAATATCAGGAACAAAACGCCGCGCCCGCCGCAACGCGCGAAGAGGGCGAAGGCATAGCCGGCCTGTTCATACGCAGGCCCGTCACGACGGTGATGATGTCGCTCGCAATAATAGTTTTGGGCATAGTGGGCTACCGCGGCATGGGCGTGGATATGTTCCCCAACGTGGAATTTCCTTATGTCACGGTGCAGACTGTTTTATCCGGCTCCAACCCTGAAGAGGTTGAAACTTCCATCACAAAACCGGTGGAGCAGGCCGTAAACGTAATATCGGGGATAGAGGAAATGTCCTCCTATTCAATGGAAAACGCGTCCTTCGTCATAATCCAGTTTGAACTGGAAAAAAACCCCGACGTCGCCGCGCAGGAAGTGCGCGATAATGTAAACAAAGCGCAAAAGAACCTGCCCGACGGCATAGATCCGCCCGTGGTATCTAAACTTGACATCGGCGCGGCAGCCGTGCTTAATGTGGTGGTCTCCGGCCCGATGGATATCATAAGCCTTACCGAGCTCGCCAAAAAGCAGGTAAAGGAAAATATAGAAAACGTAAGCGGCATAGGCTCGGTTGACATTATAGGCGGCAGGGAAAGGGAAGTGCACGTGGTGGTAAATCCGCTAAAACTCGCCTCGCTGGGCGTGCCCGTAAGCGCGGTAAAAAACGCGATTGTGGAGCAGAATTCCGAAATCCCGGGCGGCCGCGTTGAAAACGTGCTTACGGATTTCAACCTGCGCATAATGGGCCGCGTGGATATGGTTAAGGATTTCAATGATATCGTTGTGGCCAATATCAACGGCGTGCCCATAAAAATATCGGATATCGGCCGCGTTGAGGATTCCGGCCAGTTTGAAACCGGCGCCACTTATCTCAACGGCGCGCGCGCGGTAGGTCTGACCATAAAAAAGCAATCCGGCACAAATACTCTGGCTGTTATCGCGGCCATAAAAGAAAGGCTTAAAAGCATTGCGCCGCAGTTGCCCGCCGGCGTGGAAATAACCACGATATCCGACCAGTCAAGTTATATTGAAGAATCATTCTTCGCCGTTATGGAGCACCTTGTGGTGGGCGCGCTTCTGGCGGCCATGGTGGTGTTCATGTTTATGGGGGACACGCGTTCCACGTTTATCGCCGCGGTAGCGATACCTACTTCCATCATAGGCACTTTTGTACTGATGTACTGGAGCAAATTCACCTTAAACAATATGACGCTGCTGGGACTGACTGTGGCCGTGGGTCTTGTTATTGACGACGCCATCATTATGCTTGAAAATATCCACAGGCATATGGAGGAATACGGCAAAAGCGCTCTGCGCGCGGCGGTTGACGGCGCGAAGGAAATTTCCTTCGCGGTTATCGCCACAACGGCTTCGCTTATAGTTATTTTTGTGCCGCTGGCTTTCATGAGCGGCATAGTGGGCCGTTTCGTGCGCAGCTACGGGTTGACGGTGGCTTACGCCGTGGGCATAAGCTGTCTTGTGGCGCTTACGCTCACGCCGATGCTTTGCAGCAGGTTTCTGAAAGCGGAAAGAAAAATCTCGGCCGCGGATAAACTCGTTGACGGCGTAAATAATTTTATCCAGAAGGTTTACATGGCCTGCCTGGGTTGGGCAATGCGCCATAAGGTGATAATGGTGACGCTGTCGCTGCTGCTGGTAATATCGCCGGTATTTATTATAAAGGCGGGCCTTGTGGGCATTGATTTCATACCTGAAGATGATTCCGGTAAATTCCAAATCAACCTAGAAGCGCCGGACGGCACCGGCTACCCCGCCATGGCGGATTTCATGAAACAGGTTGAGGCCGAAATCCGGCAGATGCCTTATATAGAGCGGCTTTTTACCGGCATAGGCGTATCTTCCAGCAGTATGGTAAACGTGGGCGCGCCTACGAATCAGGGCTATTTCCTGGTGGAGCTTGCCGATGCCAAAACCCGCGGCAAAAACTACACCGTCTTTGATTATGTGCAGACAAGCCGCAAAATACTGAAGAAATATGAAGACGTAAAAAGCTCCGTGTTTGTCATAGGCAGCGGGCCCGGCGGCGGCAGGGCTAAAGTGCAGTATATCATCACGGGGCCCGATATCTCGCAGCTGCTTAAATACGCCAACGGGATATACGATAAGGTAAAAACAGTCCCTGGGATTATAGATCTTGATATAGATTTCAACTACGCCAAGCCCGAATACCGCGTGGTTATAGACCGCGCCCGCGCGCACGACCTTGGCGTAAAAGTGATGGATATCGCGAGCACGCTGCGCACGTTTGTAAGCGGCGAGGAAAATATTTCCCGCTACAAAGAAGGCGACGAGCTTTATGAAATCCGCATCCGCGCAGACGAGAACTACCGCGATAATAAAGAAGTAATCGCTTCCATGATGATACCGGCCGCTCATGGCGGCAAAAGCGCTCTTGTGCGCCTTGACAGCGTGGCCACCGTGGAGGAGGGCGTAGGCCCCTCGCAGATAAACCGCTACAACAGGCAGCGACAGATAACCGTAATGGCCAATGTTGACGGCAGGATAGACCTGCGCGGCGCCGTGGCTCAGATGGATAAGGCTTTCAACGATATGCATCCCTCGCCGCAGTACCGCCACACGCTTACGGGCGAAGCGAATGAAATGGGCAAAATGTTGATGAGTTTCGTTATGGCCTTCGGCCTGGCGATATTGTTTAAATACATGATACTTGCCGCGCAGTTTGAAAGTTTTATACTGCCGCTGGTGGTGCTGACCGCAATACCTCTCACCCTTCCTTTTGCGCTTATAACGCTTGCTTTCACGCGGGAAACGCTGAATATATTCAGTTTATTGGGTGTGTTCATGCTTATAGGCATAGTCAGCAAGAACGCTATTTTGCAGGTGGATTATACCAATACGCTGCGCGCGCGCGGCATTGATATACGCACGGCTATTTTGGAAGCCAACAAGGTGCGCCTGCGCCCTATTTTGATGACCACGGTGACGATCATCGCCGGTATGATACCGACGGCGCTGGGTACCGGCGCGGGCAGCGGTCTGCGGCGTAGTCTGGCTACGGTTATTATCGGCGGGCAGACGCTTTCGCTTCTGATTACGCTGCTGATGGCGCCCGTGACTTACGAGCTGTTTGAAACTTTTGCCGCGTGGCTCGGCCGCAAGCTGGGCCGCCGCGCCGCCTGAGTTTTCAGGATTATTTTGCGGCCATTGTCTCTGTGGGCGCAGTACGCACTGGGGCGGTCATTTGCGTTCCTTAAGTATTATTTTATGGCGGTCATATATTATAAGGCCCTCTTTCTGCATCAGGGCCAGTTCTTTGGAAAGGCTTGCCCTGTCGACATTAAGAAAGGCGGCCATATTAGTTTTGTTAAGTTTGTCTTTTTGGTTGAAAGTACGCACGATATCGTACTCCTCATTGAGGAAGGAGAGGATTTTTCCCCTCACGCTGCCCTGCAAAAGATGTGCCACGCGGTAAGAAAGTTTCAGCAGTTTTGCGAAAAGTATTTTAGGTATATTATCAAGCATTTTTTTGCGTGCGGCGTAGCAGGCTGGGTTGAAGTTGCTGTCAAAAAACTGATCGGCGTTAATATATAATATTCGGCTTTTGGTACGCGCCACGGCCTGGAGCTTGGCCAGCATCTTTTCGCCGGTAGCAAAAAATTCGCCGAAGATCATACCTGTGGTAAGATCGTAGAGTACTATGTCCCTGCCGTTGATATCTGCCTTGCAGATGGAAACTATTCCGCTCAGGATTATGCCTACCTCCGTAAGTGCGGCTCCCTGACAGAAGATAATTTCACCTCTTTTGTATTCCTGCATTCTTTTTCTGAAGCTTTTGAAACAGGTTTCCGCCTCCTGCCGGCTCATATTGCGCAGCAAAGAGGAGTTTTTAAGTTCATTATAATATTCGTACATATGCGTATTCTTTAATAGTTGCCCAGACAACAGTCTTTCTAATTATATTTTACATAAAATATTAGCATAACATGGCGATATTCCAACGCTGGAACTCGGAAGCCGCAACGGGGGTAGCCAAAGGGGGTAGGCAGCCCGGCTACGGCTGGACTGTTTAAGTATAGGAAGCCTCGCGCCAAGATGCTTGACGCGGGGCTTCCGTTGGCCAGATAACTTCCGCAGACCATTGACAGTAAGGCCTTAATATAACTATCATAAATACATGGAGTACACATATACAGTACCCAATCGCCCGCGCAAAAGCGTGGCTGTTGGTATTTGTATTTTATTTAATGGAATATTAAAGGAGTTTTGTAAATATGCATAAGAAGACGCTTATAACCGGCGTAATCGGCGCGGATGTGCACGCCGTAGGCAACAAGATACTCGCCTTCGCCCTGACCGAGGCCGGTTTTAACGTAGTGAATCTAGGCGTAATGGTATCGCAGGAAGAATTTGTGCAGGCGGCTGTTGAAACCAATGCGGACGCTATAGTGGTTTCCTCACTGTACGGCCACGGAGAAATTGACTGTAACGGCCTGCGCCAGAAATGCGACGAGGCGGGTCTAAAAGATATACCGATGTTGGCCGGCGGTAATCTAGTGGTGGGCAAGCAGGTTTTCGGCGATGTTGAAAAGCGCTTCCTGGCCATGGGTTTTACCAAAGTTTACCCTCCGGGCACCAGCGTTGAGACGACCATCAAGGACCTCAAAGAAATCCTCAAAATAAAATAAGCATGAAATACCTTGCAGCGGATTTCGGCAGCACCTACACCAAACTTACCGCCATAGACGCTGCGGCCGGCCGTGTGCTTGCCACTGCCAATGCTTTTACCACCATAGACACCGACGTAATGCGCGGTTTTGACAAAGCGCTGGAATCGCTTAAAGCCAAAGTCCGGGATTTTGAATACGACGAGCTTTTATGCTGTTCCAGCGCGGGCGGCGGTCTAAAAATGGTTGCGCTCGGGCTGGTGCCGGAGCTTACTTCCAAAGCCGCCCGCATGGCAGCCGCGAACGCCGGCGCTAAGGTGGTAAAGACTTATGCTTATGAAATTTCAGCCGAAGAGCAGCGCGAAATTTATGAAATCAATCCCGATATAGTGCTGCTGTGCGGCGGCACCGACGGCGGCAATAAGGATACCGTTATAGCCAATGCCGGATTGTTGGGAGAAATTAAACGCGGTTTCGCGGTAATTTACGCGGGCAATAAAAGCGCGGCAAGGGATGTAGAGGCAATACTTTGCGACGCGGGCAAAAATTTTGTAATCACAAAAAATGTAATGCCCGTATTTAACCAGCTTGATATTGAGCCCGCCCAAAACGCAATACGCGAACTTTTCATAAAAAATATCGTTGCGGCAAAGGGACTTTCAAATGCGCAGGCCAAATCCGCGCGTGAAATTATACCCACGCCTCTTGCAGTCCTGCGGGCGTGTGAGCTGCTGGCTCTGGGCACGCCAAAAACCTCGGGCATGGGGGATTTTATAGCTGTTGACCTCGGCGGCGCAACGACCGACGTATATTCGCTCTCAAAAGGCGAGGCGTCTTTGGATAATGTCCTCGTTAAAGGCCTGCCGGAGCCGTACTGCAAACGCACCGTTGAAGGCGATTTGGGCATGCGCTACAGTCTGGCGCATGTGGCCGAGCAAACTGATATTGACCGTATGGCCGCGCAAATTAATGTATCCGCTCGTGAGATAAAAGATTGGGTGGCCCGCTGCTCGCAGACGCCCGATATAATATCCGCCGCCGGCAGCAAAGAGCGCGCCATAGACGAAGCTTTTGCGCGCCGCGCGATAGAGCTTGCGCTCACCCGCCATTGCGGCGTATTGGAAAAGGCTTACACCCCGCTCGGGGAGATTTTTACGCTCACCGGCAAAGATTTAAGCCGCGCGCAATATCTTATAGGAATAGGCGGCATAATAATAAACAGCGCGCTGCCGCAGTATATGCTTGAAGGCGGCTGCCACACGCCGCAGAACCGCGCTTTTATGCTGCCGCGCGAGCCGCTTTATATGCAGGATAAAAAATATATTTTCAGCGCTATGGGGCTGCTCAGCGAAGTTGACCCGGAGCTGGCTTTAAACATTATGAAGCAGGAAATACGGCAACTTTAGGAGAACTTAAAAATGGAATTAAAAAACCAAAAACTTTCAAACGACGATTTTTTTAAAGAGCGCAAAGAAGTGCTCAACCACTGGCCGACGGGCAAAGGCGTTGATTTTGACGAGGCCGTAAAATATCAAAAAAATATTGCCGGCGACAAACGCTTTGGAGAAAAACTGGCCAAAGCCGATAAAGCCGGCATAACGCTTATCCAACCGCGCGCGGGCGTTGCGCTTGCGGACGAGCATATTAAACTGCTGCAATATCTTGAAACAGAAGGGGAGGCGGATATTCTCCCCACGACAATAGACAGCTATACCCGCCTCAACCGCTATAAAGAGGCCGAAATCGGCATAGAAAAAAGCAAAGAAACGGGCCGCTCCATGCTTAACGGCTTTCCCGCCGTTAATTACGGCGTGGATGTCTGCAGGCAGGTGACTTCCGCGCTTAAGAGCCCTGTGCAGGTGCGCCACGGCACGCCCGACGCCAGATTGTTGACGGAAATCGCCGTCGCCGGCGGTTTTACCTCTTATGAAGGAGGCGGTATTTCTTACAATATTCCTTATTCAAAAAACCATTCTTTGGAGAGTACCATTTCCTACTGGCAATACGCCGACAGGCTTATAGGTTTTTATGAAGAAGCCGGCGTTTCAATCAACCGCGAGCCTTACGGCCCGCTTACCGGCACGCTTGTGCCGCCGTGCATATCGCACTCCGTCGCGATTTTGGAGGCCCTGCTCGCCGCCGCACAGGGCGTTAAGGATATCACGGTTGGCTACGGCCAGTGCGGCAATCTTATACAGGACGTAGCCGCAATATCAGCCCTCAAAGAACTTAGCCGCAAATATCTTGACAAATACGATTTTAAAGACGTGCGCGTGACAACAGTCTTCCACCAGTGGATGGGCGGCTTCCCTCAGGACGAGGCCAAAGCCTTCGGCGTGATTTCGTGGGGCGCGGCGGCGGCTGTGCTTTCAAAAGCTTCAAAAGTCATAGTTAAGACTCCGCACGAAGCCATGGGCGTGCCGACCAAAGAGGCCAATG
>JAIRLH010000071.1 GCA_031259485.1 Elusimicrobiota bacterium | reverse complement strand
TTCGGAGCTGTTAGCTGTTAGCCCTTAGCCTGCCACCCCTTTTTATCAAAAGAGGAATTGACGGCAACAGCTCGGTATAAAATAGTTTAATTTTCCTTCGTCTTTGATTCCCCTTTATTTATAAAAGGGTGGATGCCGAAGCCGGACAGGGTATTTGCCGTAATACTTAACTATGCACGCAAGCACAAAACCGTCCACATACATAATTGACGGGCTTAACTTTATACGCAGCTTTCTGCTTACTGCACACAGCGCGGGCGAGGAAACTTTAACGGCAGACCTCATCGCCTGGCTGGACGAGCTGGGCCAGACGCGGCTAAGCGGCAGCGACTTCCGCCTTATCCTTGACGGCGGATACCGCAATATCGGCCCGACGCGCACGTCATGCGTAAGCACGCAGTTCGCCGAAAACCGCACCGCGGACGAGCTTATTCTTGAAACCGCTTATTACCTGCATAAAAACAATACGCGCGCAGTAGTGATAACGTCCGATCTGGAGCTTGGCGCAAAAGTACGCGAATTAGGCGTAAAAGTGATGCACTGCGCGAAATTCTTCAATTCCTTTTACCGATAAATTTGATAAAATATAGCGTAAATGATAACGCGGGCTGGTGGCGGAATTGGTAGACGCGACAGACTTAAAATCTGTTAATCGCAAGATTGTGGGGGTTCGAGTCCCCCCCTGCCCACGTTCCTTATCCCTGTATATCGCCGGAGGGGTTTTTTATGTTTCAGGATATTAAAAGAACTTTCGAAGAAATCTTTGGCTGGACGCTCAGCATACTGCCACTCGGCCGCAAAACCGCGCGCAATATTTTCCTGCTTGCAGTAATTGCGCTGGGCGTTTATTTTGCCCTGGGCCATTGCTTCCTGCTCAAACTTTTCTGGGTGTATCTTGCCATTGCGGCTTTTGCGGCGTTTTTCTTCCGCGACCCGCGGCGCGATATTGTTTTTGCCGATGACGAAATCGCGTGCCCGGCCGACGGCAAAGTGCTTTCCGTCAAAACCGAAGACGATCCCAACATGATTGTCGTCCGTATATTCCTGAGCGTGTTTAACGTGCACATACAGCGCGCCCCCATCGACGGTAAAGTGGGCGACGTTATATACACAAAAGGCTCTTTTGCCTTTGCCAATAATCCCGCGGCGGATAAGAACGAGCGCAATTTAATCAAGTTTCAAAACGGAGATAAGTTCGCGAATATAGAACAGATTACCGGCGCAATAGCCCGCCGCATAGAAGCTTGGGTCAAGACGGGAGACGATGTTAAAGCGGGCCAGAAGGTCGGCCTGATTTACTTCGGCTCGCAGGTGGCTATTTATATGCCAAAGGACAAAGTGCGCGTAATAGTCAAAGAGGGCCAGTGCGTGCAGGGCGGCCTTACAGTGCTCGGCCTGTGGAAATAGCGGAAATAACGGAGTCAATATGGAACTGCAAAAAATAAAACACGCCGGCATAATCACCATCCCCTCGCTGTTTACCATCGGCAATATCTGCTGCGGATTTTTTTCAATACTCGCTTCAATAAGCGGCAATTATGCGCGGGCCGGATGGCTGGTTTTTGCCGCCATGGCGCTGGACGCTTTTGACGGACGCGTGGCGCGCATGCTGAAAGCGGAGAGCGCCTTTGGCGTTGAAATGGATTCCCTGGCCGATTTAATTTCCTTCTGCGCCGCGCCGGCTTTTATGATTTATTTCATCGCGCTTAAGGGCAGCACCGTCTGGGGCGCGGCCATCGCGTTTATGTTTATGCTCTTCGGCGCGCTGCGGCTGGCAAAATTTAATGTGATGGCGCACGCCGGCAAAGGCTCCAAGCAGTATTTCAGCGGGCTGCCCACGCCGGCGGCGGCAGCGGTGCTGGCGTCTTTCGCGCTGTCCTATAATATTTTTGCTTTTGACGCCGACGGCCGGCTGCTGCCAGGCATGCATATTTACCTGCCTTATATTTATAACGGCGTCGCTTTCCTAACGATAGGACTGGCTTTGCTGATGGTTTCCAATATACCTTATGCGGCTTTCAAAGACGGCGTGAAACCTGCCGCCGGCAGGCGCAGAATATCGGCCGCGAAGCTGATAGGCGTGGTAATCGTTTTGGCTTTGTTTTTCAAATACCCGCAGGATATTGTGTTCATCCTTTTCGGCTCTTACGCGCTTATGGGCATTATAGTAATGATGTTCAAAGCCTTTCGCAATATTAAAGAAAGAAATTGAGTTTTTTGCCATTAGAGAGGGGAACCGCAGCCCGGCCTTATATCTTAAGATTAGACGTCTTCACGGAGGACGGGGGTTGCGGGGTTTTTAGGATTTTGCGCGCGAGGTTTTGGATAAGGCCGCTGCCGCTGTTGCCATCTTGCTCCGCAATAATCCTGAGGTATTTAAGGCCCTCTTTTGCGCGGCCCGCGCGAGAGAGCGCAATATACTTTATAAAAAGCGCAAGTTTATTGCGCGGGCTGGTTTTAAGGTAATTGTCGGCTATCGCAATACTTTCGCGCCAGCCGTCGCCAACCGCAAGCCATAACGCGCGCGTGAGCAAAATTTCGTCGTCCGCGCCTTCCTGCGCGCCGGCTGCGGCGATAAAGTCAAAAGCCCTGTTCTCCTCGCCGGCCGCTTTATATATTTTGGCAATCAAAAAACTGGTTTTCGCATGCGTTTTTAATACGGCGGATTTTTGCGCCATATCCAGCGCGCCGCCGTAATCATTGGCCATAAAAAGGGCGGAGGCATAATCATAATAAAAATCAGCGTCCGCCGAGCCGCCGCCGTCAAGATATCCCCTGAAATACTGGGCGGCTTTGGTAAAATACCCCTCCGCCAAATAAGCGCGCGCAAGCGCAAGCCGCGCGGGCAGGTTGTCGCCGTCCAGCTTCAAAACTTTATCATACAGCTGTACAGCCTTGCCGTTGAGGCCGCCGATATAATAAATATCCGCCAGCGCGAGGTTAAGCGGTATATCATTAGGGAAAAATTCCACAGCTTCGCCGTACTTTAGCAAAGCCTTGTCGTACGCGCCCTGCATTTTATAAGAACGGCCGATTATGTCATAAGCCTCCCGCAGATATTGTTTGGAGGAATTTTTCAGCAAAAACTCCTCCATAATATCAACCGCGGCGGCGTAATCTGAGCGGGCATAGGCGGCGCGGGCTTCCTCCATAACGGCGGTATTGCGGCGCGTTTCGCCGCCGAACCATAAAAAAGCGTCGGCCCGCGTAAACGCGTAAGCGAGCAGAAAAAAGGAAAGCAGTATTTTATTTAAATGCATAATCCGCGCTGAATAAAATAAAATTATCTTTAATTGCGTCCAGCTGGCCGTAGGCGGTGCGCACGCCGATTTCAACGGCCTCTATATTCTGCGCCGGTTTGGAAAAGTCCAAATCCCCCACGCGCACGCCGAGCAAAAAATCCGCGCTCTTTTCCGAATTTTCCGTAATCAGTGCGCCGCGTATATCCGAGGTGCGCACGACATAGCCCAGAATGGTGCTGGGCACGGTGCGCGAATAATCCGGCAACGCGAAGACCGAAAGCACCCACTGCGCTCCCATGGCGCGCACGAGATCGACGGGCATATAATCCACCACGCCGCCGTCAACAAGATAGCGCTGGCGGTATTCCACGGGCGCGAAAATGCCGGGCAAATTCATGCTGGCGCGCACGCCCAGCGCAAGCGGCCCGCTGTCAAAAACCACCTTTTCACCCGTCTTGATATCCGCGCTGGCGCAGGCCAGCGGCACGGGAAGGTTTTCAAAATAAACACCGCCGACTTCCTTTGAAATAAATTCCTGAAAATTCTCCGAAGAGAATAATTTATTGAACATCACGTATTTAAAAATGCCGGTGATGGAAATATCGCGCGAAAGATAAGTAAAATCCGGATTATAGGCCAGAGAGCGCATACGGCTGAAAGGCACGCCTGCGATATAAAGCGCGGACACTATGCAGCCCATTGACGTGCCCGATATATAATCCGCGCGCAGTCCGCTTTCTTTAAGCACTTCCAGCACGCCGATGTGGGAGAACCCCCTCATGCCGCCGGCGGAAAGCGTAAGTCCGATTCTGGGCCTTTGCTCTTTTGGCATGTTCATAAGGCGCTGCCACAGGAAGCCGCGCATAATATCGTCTTCCTGCGCTGAAGTCAGCGAGTTTGCGAAACAGGCCGGCATAAGCAGGAAAATAAAAAACAGGGCGCGGGCAAGCGGGTTTGAAATCATCTTTAATCGCGGATATCCTGGCCTACGGCGAGCTCCAGCTCGGCCACGGCCAGCATGTGCTGCTTTATGCCTTCAAGATATCCCGCCCCCGTTTTATAATAATATTCAAATATTTTTATTATATCCGCGCTGTCAAGACCGCTTTGCGCTACGCCGTTTAGCTCTTTTTTAATGCCGTCCCAAGTGATGCGGCGGGCGGCGGTTTCCTTCTGCCAGTACATTACGTTGTTGTAGGCCGTACGCACCTGCAGGCGGATGGCGTCTTCTATCGCGGCGCGGCGCAGAACCGTCTGGCGCTGCTCGGCCTTTTTCTGTCTGAGCTGCGTGGCGTAATCATAACCTATCGGCAGCTTGAGCGCGAGGGTGAAATGCATATTTTCGTCATTAATGTTATTTTCCCCCAGGCGGTCATACCCGAAGCCGAGGATAATATCCGGATAGCGTTTGGCCAGAGAGAGTTTGACGGCGATATTATCCATCTCCAATTTATAAAGCGCGCTTTTAAGCTCGGGCCTAAACTCCATGGCCCACATCGTTATTTTGGCAAGGTCAACGTCAATGGGGCTGAAATCAAATTCGCCCGAAACAAAGACTTTGCTGTTAAGCTCCTTATTAAGCGCGCTTAAAAGTTTGAGATGCGCGGCGTTCAGAGCCTCTTCGACTTTGCTTACTTCGCTTTCAAGGCCCGCCATATCGGCGTCAATCAAAACGCGCTCCCACTTTTTGGATTTGCTTTTGGATATGGCTTCCCGCGCACGGCGCGCAGTTTCCTTGATAACGCTTTCCTTGTTTTGCAGAAACAGATATTCCAGAAAGGCCTGCTTGGTATTGAAGATGACGGACGATTTTACGGCCTCGTACCTGCTCATCGCTTCCTTAAGCGCGGCATTGGCGAGGCTCACCGTGCTTGAAGTGCGCCCGCCGGTATAAATATTCTGCGTGGCAAGGAGGCCGACGCCGTAAAACAAATCTTCCCGCTGATGGCCCGCGGAAGGATTTATGAAGCGCAGACCCAGGCTGTCCGGCAAAACCGTCGGGGAATCCAGATTATAGGCGGTCGCGCCGGCGTTTACGCTTACCTGCGGCAGGTAGAGCAGCTTAGCCTCTTTAAGGCGCTGCTCGGCTATAACGACATCCTGCTCGGTCAGCAGCAGTCCGTAATTATTTTCCAACGCGAGCCTTATCGCATTTTCCAGCGAAATGGGGTCTTTATCATCGTAAGAATATTTTATTCGGTAGCGCTGCGCAGGCGCGAGAGCCGCGCAGAAAACAAGCGCAATGGCCAGAAGGGCCGTCTTCTTCGGCATTATTGTTTATCCTCTTGCATATTAGTCTGTTTATCCGCCTGCGGCGTTTGGCCTGCGTTTATGCGCGCTTCAAGCGCGTCCATCATTTTATTGAATTCGGCGGCAAGGTCAGCGCAAGCGTCGCCGGCGCGCAGATATGCGCGCAAGCCCAAATCCCCGCCGGCTATCTTTTTGCACGTTATTTCCAGCTTATACATCGGGCCGGCTATCCGGTTGGAAATCACTGCGGTAATCAGCGCGAGTACGGCGAAACATATCAGCATCTCCGCGCCGAAGACGAAAAACATGCCGTATCCTTCCTCAAAAAACACCTGCAGAAGCAGAGGGTGTTTTTTGAAGATATTTTCTATAAGCCTGACAAATTCATAAAAAACAAAAGACATGCCGAACAATACCGCCGCCAGCACAAAAGCTATAAATTTATACTGAAAAGCCTTTTTTATGAATATTATTTTACGCTGGAATTTATTTTCTGGCTTCATAAATTTATGACGTATTTAAGCTGCAAAATACGCTCCGCCTTGTTATTGAAATCGCGCAGCGCGAAGTCTATATTAAAACCCTCGTAAAGGTAAACGCGCAGCCCGCCGTTGAGGCGCGACTGTCCGAGCGCGCGGATATTATCCCACTCCAGCAACAGAGCCGCCGCGTCCATTATATTATAGCTCGCGGCGGCAAAAGCGGCGAGCTTATCAAACTCAAAACCCTCAACGGTTATATTTACGCCGGGCGCAAAAACAAGCCCGGGGATAAGCACTTCCTTCGCCGCGTTAAGGTAAAGGCCGCGCGCCTTCTGCGTATACTCTTTGGTTTCGTGGTCGTACAAAAAGCCCTGGTTGTCAAAACCTATGGCCAGAGCCGGCCATTCTTCATTGCCGTCGTATATGCGGAACTTGGCCTGCAAGGCCGGCACAAGCAGTTTAATTTTCTGGTCATTGGTGCCGACGAGATGTTCGAAAGTTTCGCTTATACCCACGCTGAAGCGGCCTGTAACCGCAAAATCAAAGTAAGCCAGCAGCCCGCCGCCGCTGAAAGCGCGCGCGTTAACGCCCAGCGAACGCGCGGGCAAAACCTCGGGCGAGGGAGCGTCTATGAAATAAGCGTCGCTCTTCATCGCGGCCGCAAAGCACGGCGCAAGCAGAAAAGCGGAAAATAAAACGCACAGTTTGTTTTTAATCATAAAAATATCCTCGGGTCTTTTTGGACGGGCTCAAGAATAAGCCAGATATTGCCGAGACCGTAAGTTTCCTTGGTAGCCATAAAATCATTTCTGTCGTTGGGAAACTCAACCATCACGAGCCCGTCGGAAAGTTTTTCCAGATTATAAACTATGCCCTTGCGCCAGAGGTCAACGGGCGTATTGTCGTCGCGCGAACGCGGGTCCCAGTGGTTTACCAGCACCACCATGCCTTTTTTAAGATCGCCGGCAGAGGCGGGCCGCACTTTCAGGAGAATATTTTTTGTCTTAATCTCTTCTCCGGTTTTGGGGCCGTTGGTAAAACGGGCCGTGTAATAGCCTTTATCGTCTGGACCGCTTACTTTCTTGCCAAGAGCGTAATAAGAATAAAAGCCGTCCTCGTACAAAAACGGCAGGAAGACCGCATAAGTCATCTTATTTTCATAAGACTTCTGCGCGGAACGCCGGTAAGGAACCTCATCTTCAAGCGTTTCGGTTTTTTTGTTGAAGCAGCCCGCCAGCAGCGCGGCCGCGCACACAAGAGTAAACGGCAAAAAAAACTTTTTCATTTTATCTCCCCCTTCCCGTCAAGCCCCTGCGCGACGATGAGGGGAAGGTTTTCCACTTCAAGTTTATAGACAGCCTCCGCGCCCAAATCCGGATAGCAGACCATTACGCTCTTCCTTATGCATTTGGCTATGAGCGCGCCCAAGCCGGAGTAGGCGATAAAATAAACCACTTTGCCTTTCATGGCCGCGCGGACTTGCCCCGCGCGCGCGCCTTTGCCTATAATACTAATTATACCCGTTTTTTCTATGATTTGAGGAGTATATTTATCCATACGCGCGCTTGTAGTGGGCCCGCAGCTGCCGGATACTTTGCCGGGCCGCGCGGGCGTAGGGCCCATGTAGTAGATAATCTGGCCGCGCAAATCCAGCGGCAGTTTCTTTTCCGACAGCATTCTTTTGTGCGCGGCGTCGCGCATAGCATAAATTGTGCCGCTGAGCAAGACCTCGTCGCCGTGTTTGAGCGGTTTCAAATCCCTGAGGGTAAGCGGGGTTTTAAGTTTGAACATAATTACAGCACCTTCACGATATGCCTGTTGGAATGGCAGCCCAGATTAACCGCCACCGGAAGGCTGGCCATGTGGCAGGGCGCGAATTCTATAAAAACCGCAAGCGCGGTGGTCTTGCCGCCGAGTCCCTGCGGCCCTATCTTCAGCGCATTAATTTTTTGCAGCAGCCGTCTCTCAAGCGCGGCGTAACGTTTGTCTTTATTAACGGAGCCGACTTCCCGCGCCAGCGCTTTTTTTGCCAGCAGTGCGCAGCCTTCAAAATTAGAGCCTATTCCTATACCCACTATAAGCGGCGGGCAGGATTTGGAACCCGCCTCAGCCACCGTCTTAAGCGCGAAATCTTCTATATCTTCAAGCGTTGCCGACGGCGCGAACATATTTATTCTGCTGTTGTTCTCGCTGCCGCCGCCTTTGAGCATGACAGTGAGTTTGAGTTTATTGCCTTTCGCAAAAGCGTAATGTATCACGGGCGGCGTATTATCCCTGGTATTTTTGCGTTCAAAAAGCGGGTCGCTTACTATTGACTTGCGCAAATAACCCTGCCGGTAGCCCTGCCGCACGCCTTCTTCTATGGCGGCGGTTATATCGCCGTCAATAAATAAATCACGGCCGATTTCGGCAAATATCACCGCCACGCCGGTATCCTGGCAAAGCGGTATCATTTCCTTCTCGGCGATTTTCGCGTTCTCAAGGCATAACTTGAGAATGCGGGCTGATATGCCTCTTTCTCCGGCGGCGGCTTTTTTGACGGCGCGCAGCATGTCGCAAGGCAGTTTGTGGGCCGCCGTTATGCACATTTCCCTTACGGTTTTTGTGACAAGGCCGGGGTTAAGTTTCCTCATAAATTTTTAAGAACTTCCTCTAAAGTTTCTTCAATTAAAGAAGCGGGCGGGGTTTTTATAAAGCCCTTTTCTTCCAGCAATGAGGCCAAAGAGCGCGACGCGGCAATATCCTTTTTGGCTTTTTGATAAGCCTCTTCATAGCTGATATTGACGCGCGCCAGGCCTTCGCGCTGCGCGGCCTGAGCTACGGCGGCAGCCTGCGCCGCGTAAACTTCGCCGTCCGTCATAAGCGGCAAAATATTATCCGGCGTTATGCCAATATCGCGCGCGCGTTTGGCAATGGCTTTCGCGGCGACGACGGCCATATCGTCCGTTATCGCTTTGGCGCGGCACAGCAGCACGCCCTTGAGTATGCCCGGGAAACAAAGCGAATTGTTTACCTGATTTGGGAAATCCCCCCTGCCGGTGGCCACTATAAACGCGCCCGCGCGTTTAGCGGAGTCGGGGTAAATCTCCGGCACGGGGTTGGCGCAGGCGAAGACTATTGCTTTGGGGGCCATCATGCCGATCCATTGCGGTTTAACGGTATCGGGCCCGGGTTTTGAGGCGGCTATAACGACGTCCGCGTCGGCAAAAGCCTGTTCTTCAGTGATGATATTATCGCGGTTTGTGATTTGGCAAAGCTCCCACTGGCGGTAAAAATCGGGGTTATTTTTTATGTCGTCGCGGCCGCGCCGCAGCGCGCCGATATTATCAAACATTGTTATGCGCCCGCCGTCGGCCCCCAGTTTGATTAAAAATTTCGCCGTCGCGGTATTGGCCGCGCCCGCGCCGTATAGTATAATTTTTGCGTTCTCTATTTTTTTACCCGCAAGCTCCAGCGCGTTTATTAGGCCGGCGGCGCACACGCAGGCTGTGCCCTGCGCGTCATCGTGCCAGACGGGGATATCGCATTCTCTACGCAGCGTATCCAAAACTTTGTAGCAATTGGGCTGGCTGATGTCTTCCAGATTAATCGCGCCGTAGCTCGGCGCGCACATTTTGACGAAGTCTATTATTTTATCCGCGCTCGGTTGGCCATCTTTACCGCGGCTGTTTATGCACAGCGCGTGCGCGTCAACGCCGCCCAGATACTTCATGAGCATGGCCTTGCCTTCCATAACGCCAAGGCCGCCGGCGGGCGTGCAGTTCCCGTCGCCCAGAACGCGCGTGCCGTCGCTGATTACCGCCACTGTATTGCCGCGGTTGGAAAGCGCGAAGGATAAATCATTATCGTCCCTGACCGCCGTGGAGACGGCGGAAACCCCGGGCGTGTACCACACGTTGAACCAGTTAATATCAAATATCCCCGCCTTGGGCATCACGGCGGTTTTGCCGCCGTAAAAGCGGTGCATTTTTAGCGCGAGGCTTTTATAAAAAAGAGTTTTTGCCTTTGCCCTGCTCTCTTGTGGCAGGCTTTGGGGCAAAAACTCTTCAAGGTTGTTTAATTTAATTTCTTGCATCTTTTAATTGCTTTTTAGTCTCGTTCAAAATATGCTGATTTTGCAACAAAAACATAAAAGACACTTTAAGGTCATCGTCGTTCACAAACTCATTAACGTAATCAAGCACACTTCGTCCTTTTTTATCTCTGATGTAAATATCCGCGTCTTTTTTAAGCAATATTTCCGTGATTTTATAATTATTGTGCTGTA
>JAIRLH010000035.1 GCA_031259485.1 Elusimicrobiota bacterium | reverse complement strand
TTGGGAATTGCAAGCCCGATTTCTTACGCCGAGCGTTTACCGCCGAAAGGCGGTAAACCACGGCTGTTATATTTTGGGTTACTGAAAGAGGCTCAAATATAACGGCCGTTTTTATTTTTAAAAAATAAAAATAACGAGGTGTAAATATGAAATTTGCAAAAGGGTTTACTCTTATTGAATTACTTATCGTTGTCCTTATCATCGGTATACTCGCTGCGATCGCGCTACCGCAATACAATAAGGCTGTTTGGCGTTCGCGCGTATCCGAATTAAAAATAATGATAAAGAGTCTTCATGATGCCGAAGAAATATATTCGCTTGCACATGGCGAATACACCAGCGATTTGTCTAAACTTGAAATAAACTTTGATTCTCTTCCTTTGAAACCGACATCTTCCACAAATGGTTTTGCGGTAAGATCAAAGGATGCAGTTAGAGCAAACGAACGGTTCGAACTTGGTGTTTCCGCTAATAGCGATGGCGGAATATATTTGGAAGCAATGTTTATAAAGGGGAAGTATAAATATGGAGGTTTTCTTATAGCTTTGAACGGAACTCAGGGATCCAAGAATAATATACTCATGTGTCAAGAAACACCTTCAATGTCCCCTGCTGGCAAATTCTGTCAAGAAATAATCGGCGGTCAATATTTTATTACTTTTTACAGTGGATGGAGATTATATACGCTACCTTAAACAATGATATAATGCTGTAAACACGCCCTTTGGGAGCGTGTGTGCTTATTATTAATCCTTTGCTTACTTTCCTAGAAAAGTCGTGTTTATTGATGGGAGTGCAAATACCGCTTGAACATCGTTGCCTGGCAATGCTAAGATAGTATAGATTTAGACTTATTTAAAAATATTTGTATTGTTGTTATATATGCTGTTTTGGCATTCTCAAATAAAAACCTTCCGCCAATAATCTTCCAATAAAATGATAAAATTACAATAAAGGAGTTTTTAATATAAAATTTGTTTATAAACGAGGTAAATAAAATGGACTTTTCGCAAATGGGAAGTATAAAGGAACTTTTGAAAGCGGGCGGGCCGGTGCTTGTGTTGCTGCTGGTATTGTCGGTTTATTCCGTCTCAGTAATGATAGAACGTTTTTTTAAATACCGCGCGGCGATAGGCAAATCCCGCAAGCTTATGAAGTATGTGCGCCATTATCTGCCTTCGCGCGATTTCAATAAAATTACCGACGCCTGCCGCCGCAGCGGTTATGCCGGCACGCCGGTTGCCGCTCTGGTGCTTAACGTGCTCAAATCTCCTAAAAACGCGCTGGCGGAACTTAATGATTTGGCGGATTCCATCATAGACTGGGAGCAGGCCCGTCTCTCCCGCAAGCTTGCCGTGCTTGCCACGCTGGCCAGCACAACGCCGTTTATAGGCCTGTTCGGCACGGTTTTGGGCGTTATGCGCGCTTTTAAGGATTTGGCGGCGTTATCCGGCGCGGGCGGGCCTTCCGTAGTTGCCAAAGGCATAGCGGAAGCGCTTGTAAACACCGCCGCCGGCCTTTTTGTGGCCGTGCCGGCGCTGATTGCGTACAATTATTTTACCAGCAAACTTAATTTTTTCGCGGAGGATATGCAGTATCTGTCGCAGGAATTAATTTCCGCCAAAACCTACACGCCGGCTGACAGCGTTGTGGAGATAAAATGAAAAAGCACCGCAACAGAGTGATGGGCGATATAAACATGGTGCCTTTTATAGACATCACGCTGATATTGCTTATAATTTTTATGGTAATGACGCCTTTTATAGTGCAGTCCCAGCTAAATGTGGATTTGCCCAGCGCCTCCGCCGTAAACCGCGTAAGCGAGGATAATGTGATAAGGGTGGAAATCGCCAAAGGCGGCGCGGTGCGCGTTATGGATACGCCCGTTGCCCGCGCCAAACTGCAGGAAGAACTGCAGCTGCGCCTCGGCCGCGCGCACGAAAAGACGATACTTGTGCAGGCCGACAAAGACGTGCCGGTGCAGGAGGTAGTAAGCGTTTTTGATATTGCAAAAAAACTCGGCGCGGCGCGCATGGGCATAGGCGTGAACGAAAAGACTTGACAGTTGCGCGTGGTTTAATATATGAATTTATCAATAATATTTTCCGCCTGGCTGCATATAATGTTGTTTTTGCTGCTTTTTATATGCATGAAACCCGCAGTAAATAAAGAGCCGGCGGTTTATACTATTGATTTTATAGGCATGTCCTCCAAGCCAATGCGCTACGGCGCGCCGGAGGAGGGGGGGAGCTCCGCCCGACAACAGCCCGCCGCCGCAAAACCTGCCGACGAAGGCATTAAAACCGCCGCGCCGCCGCCGGCAAAAAAAGAGCCCGCAAAGCCGGCATATAATTCTAAAGAACAGATTGCCAAAAACGCAAAAAAGAATACAAAAAAAAATACGCCTGCAAAAAAAGAGCCCGCAAAACCCGCTAAGGAGGAGAAAATCGTCCTCTCCAAACCCAGCATACTCGGGGATATTGATTCCAGCAATATAGACCCTTCTTCTTTGCATTCGCTCAGCAGCGGCGACGGCGGTAATAATGCCGTACGGGCAAGTTTTACCAATTTCCCTTATCCGTGGTATATCACGCAGGTGCGCGATGCGCTCGGGCGCGAATGGTACAAGCGTATGCCCAAGAAAACGGGACTCTCCGCCCTGGTCTCTTTTACTATTGACAGGCACGGCGCCATTTACGGCGTGCAGATAGAGCAGTCTTCAGGCAATGAGTCCTATGACTATGCCGCGATGTCCGCCGCGGGCAACAGCGCGCCGTACCCGCCTCTGCCGGCCGGATTTGGGCGGGATATATTAACAGTAACCGTTGAGTTTAAGAATGAGGAATAAACTTGTTGAATTTTGTTATCATTTAACAAAGTAAGTAAACAATAAGGAGAATTAAAATTATGCAAATATTATGGCGTGTACTGCTGCTGGCGGCGCTGCATTTCGGCGCATTGGTGTGTTTCCCCGACTATACGGCCTTTGCGCCGGTAACCGTGTTTATCATCTTCCTGATATCCTGCGCGGCTATGGTGGCGGCGACTTCGCTTATGTCGCTCACCGGTTTAGGCAGGTATTTTTTTATGAACCGGCTGTTTGAGGTTATTATGATTGCCGTTGTTGCCGCGATACTGCTTATTTTTACGCCGCAGCTCAACGGCACGCGTCCGTTTGACAGGGTAACGGCCGGCCGTTATCCGACCAAGCACGATATTGACCGCGGCTTGGCCAAATTCGGCCTTAAAAGCGTTAACGAGGTGCAGTCAAAAATCAATTCCGCCGCTGATAAGATAGGCGACGGTCTCAATGACGCAAAGTCCGTAATAGTCAAAGAGGCAGG
>JAIRLH010000032.1 GCA_031259485.1 Elusimicrobiota bacterium | reverse complement strand
CGCTCCATCCAACCTCCGCGGCATCGCTTTTTTTTCGCCGGTGTTCATTCTGCACATGAACATTTTTAACGGCGTAAAAAAAAACGACCGTAACTACTAAGGCCAGGAACATTTTTGTTGTAAGCTTCATACATTCTCATGGGCGAGTTTGGCAAACAAATCCTTTTGCGCCTTAGTAAGCGTTTTCGGATTGTTTATCATAAGCTGCACATACATATTGCCGCTTTTTCCCAGACCTTTGCCGCTTAATTTAAGTTTCGCGCCGCTGCGGCTGCCCGCCGGCACTTTAATGTTTACAACGCCGCCGTCCGGCATATCAACGGCCGCCGAGCCGCCCAGCGCGGCCGTCCATGGCGTAATATCAACTGGCGCATAAATATCATCGCCCTCAAGCCTGAAGCGCGCATCAGGCGCGATTTTTACACTCACATACAAATCTCCGGCCGAGCCGCGCGCTTTATTGCCCAAACCTCTAAGTTTTATTTTTGCGCCGTCGCTTATGCGCGCGGGCAGTCTGACCTGCGTATTGCGGCCGTCGGGCAAAGTAAGGCTTACAAGGCCGCCTTTATACGCCTCGCGCAGGCCAAGACTTAAATTAGCCGCGCTGTCCAAGTTCTGATACTGATAATTACCGCCGGTGAAAGGGCTGCTGCTGCCCATACCGGCGCCGCGCCGCCCGCGCGCGCCAAAGGGATTTGCTCCACCCAGTCCGCCGAATATAGACTGGAAGAAATCGCTAAAGTCCCCCGCATCAAACCCGCCGGTGCCGTGGAAGTTGAAACCCTCTCCCCCGTTAAAGGGGTTCGCTCCGCCGTAACCGTAAGCATGCCGCGCGCCGCTTTGGGAATACCCTCCTCGGCCTGTGCCGCTGCTTGCGCCGCCGGCGCGGGCGTAATTCTGGTATTCCCCGCTGCCGACCTGGTCGTAAACGGCGCGCTTTTGTTTATCGCCGAGTACTTCGTAAGCCTCGTTTATATCTTTAAATTTTTCCGTCATCGCGGCTTTTTGCGATTCGGGATGCATATCAGGGTGATATTTGCGCGCCTCGGTTTTGAAGGCCTTTTTTATGTCTGCTTCGCTTGCATTCTTGGCAATGCCGAGTATTTTGTAATAGTCTTTGTAGTTTGCCATAAAAAACTCTCCTTTTTATAATTCTATATTATTGCGAGGCTGTTTTTAAGCCCCCGACGCGCGGAACGCAAAAGTCTGTAAAAAACAGGTTGTTCGCCGGTTGTGAATTAAACCCTTAAACCGTCCCTGCAAAAATTTTTGCGCTGCCTTGATTTTGATATAATATTAACTTAATGATGCTGAAAAACTTACTTTTTATCATGGCTGGCGGCGGGCTGGGCGCGGTTTTGCGTTATGGCGTTTGTTTGATTGCCGACGCGGTTTTCGGCCGGGCTTTCCCGCTGGGGACGCTGACGGTGAACGCCATAGGCTCTTTTTGCATAGGCTTTCTTGCGCTTAAGACGCAGAACTTCGGCGAGCATTGGCGCATGTTCCTGCTTGCTGGGCTGCTTGGCGGGTTTACCACATTTTCGGCTTTTTCACACGAAACTATGACAATGTTAAATAACAGGCAGGCGGCGCACGCGCTGCTTAATATCTTCCTTAACGTGGCGCTGTGTCTGCTGTTTGTTTTCGCGGGCTATAAAGCCGCGCTGATTATGACGGATTAGCCTCTCCGTCGCGCACGGCGGGCATATTTGCAAAGCCGCGCTTTTTTGCTAAAATATATTTGTAGAGGTTTTGAAAGAGCCGCGCAGTAGTTGAAATTTTTCCCCGGTAGCTCAATGGCGGAGCAGAGAGCTGTTAACTCTAAGGTTGCTGGTTCGAGCCCAGCCCGGGGAGCTCGTTTTGGACAACTAAACCCTTTGGCAATAATGTCAAAGGGTTTTCTATGGGTAAAATGGAGATTTTTACCTTCTAAAGTTAAGTTCGTACAAATAAAATTTATTAATTGCCTTTTTTCTTCTATGTCCGAATTTTTAAATAAATTATAGGCGTTTTTTGCCAACTCTAAGAAGGTAAACGAAGTATAACTGAATTTTTCGTCTGATGTTGTGTGTTCTGATAATTCCAGTTTTATTTCTTTCTGCCTGTTCTTTAATTCAAGCATTTTTTGCGTATAATCTTCCGTAGTAATTCCATTTATGTATACATATTGTTTAATATTACCTATAATTCTTTGTGCATAGTCATAAAATATTTCATTCACAAACGGCTACGGCGTATAGGTCCAAAAAAATTTACATATAACTAAGAGAAATATTGTATAATAAAACTATTATTATAATTAAACAAAAAGGGATAAAATTATGAACAATATAAAAATGTATGTATCCTTTATTAAGAATAAATACGGCGTTTGCTTTAAAAAAGCCGCTGTAATCGTATTTGTTGCAATGCTTGCACCTCTTGCTTTTGCAAATAAAGCTGAAATTGAAGATAACGGCGCGGAGCCGGAATATTCCGCGGAAGCCTGCCCGCTTGAGCAAGCGGATGTTTGCAAAGATGTTCACGAATACGTAAACGCCGTGATAAATGGCGCTGACGATAAAGTATTGTCCACGCTTGCCGCTATTGACGATGAGAAGGTACTGAAGTTTTATTTATCGCGAAGGATTTCTTGGAATTCGTATTCGGAACTAGATACCGAACTTTCGCGATTATATAAAAGATTAGATAAATATTCGCATATATCGCCGCAAGAGGCTGAGCTGTTAATAAAGGACACGACAGGGGCATCGTATTCCCAAATCAATTACTTACTACTGGTAAATGAATATAATCTTGCGATAAATTTAGTATCCAAGTATGGCCGTTTTATAGATTTTGAGGAAAAAAGAACCTACCCGCGCTGGTTGAAAAAGCCTTGCGATTGTTATTATAACGACGCGGGCGCGGCTGTTGAATTAATTGTGAGCAATAATAATATAAGCGACAAAAAAGCTATGATTTTGGTGAAAGAAATGATTAATTATGGCGCATATATTCAGGCAGAGTATATTTTAAGTTTTTTTAAATATGCCAGAAAGAAGAATATAGTTGTTAAACTGCCTTTGCTCAAATATATTATTGACAATTACCCCTTCGCCCATGAGGATAAAACCCTGTTGGAAGACGATTTAAAGGAATTGTATACTAAAAGAGCAAAAAAATTGATAACTTTTGACGGAAGAGGGAATATCCCCATTCACTTTAATAACAAAAAATGGAATAGGGAAATGCTGGAAGAAATGAAAGAGATATTTAATAAATAACGAT
The DNA here is from genome assembly GCA_031259485.1 of Elusimicrobiota bacterium. Classification (GTDB taxonomy): domain Bacteria; phylum Elusimicrobiota; class Elusimicrobia; order Elusimicrobiales; family Elusimicrobiaceae; genus Proelusimicrobium. Next base: position 433 of record JAIRLH010000032.1, on the reverse strand, counting down.
ATTAAATAATCTACGGAATATCCAGGTTAAAGGCAGAGGATTTTATTTAATTGGTTTTAAAGATTAAATGACAAGATTAAACTCTTTTGAAACGCTGCCAAACGGCAACGACCAAACCTAATTTGCCATTAGAACTAAAGTGACATAAACTGCCCGTACAGATGCAAAGTCCCGCGCCATTGGAACTGGCTACAACAAAAACAATGGAAGAATAAAAAGCGCTATATAAGAGAGCACAAAAGGGATATTGTTTAATATCCCTTTTGCGCGTCAAGTCAACTGCAAATTATCGCATAAAAATTACTAATACAACTTTTCCGCCGCCCGCCGGTATTTTTCAAACCCGCCCGGGGCTGGGGCTGAGTATTAGTCTTGTCAAAACACCGTTTAATCATTCTTGGCGCGGTATTGCCAACTGTTTTGGCCATTAGCC
>JAIRLH010000171.1 GCA_031259485.1 Elusimicrobiota bacterium | reverse complement strand
CCGCGTTTTTGCGCGGGGGATATTTATTTGCCCCGCTTACGCCTTCAAAACTGCCGACATGCGGCTGCGCGTTTCGCTCCGTCGGAAGTTAATCTTTTATATAAAAGCGGCGGGGAATGCGGGGAACCGCTTTTTTTCAAAAGAGGCAAGGCTGTCATACTGGTCGGGCTGCATCAGCCGGACGGCAAAGAAAAGTTTAAAAGTTTTAATACAATCGGCAGCGGTCTTACAAGGATAATTAAAAAACTCAAAGACAAGAATATTATCCTTGCGGAAGATTTTAATCTCCGGAAAATCATCAGATAACAAATGGGCTTCAATCCTAAAAACCCACGACCTGCGGACGGGGGTTTTTAATTACGGGGAAAAGTGCCGATTCCGATCAAAGAAGAAAGTATTTAATTTTATCTCTGGCCGTCAAGGCGGTTTAGGATTTCTATACGCTCTCTTATAGGCGGGTGGGTGCTGTAGAGGCTTGCGATAAAACCCATAAAGCCCGCGCCTTCTTCGGCGCCGCCCCCGCCGCGCGCAGCGTTTGATATGCAGGCGGAAGACATCAGCGGCATACTGTCCAGCGCTTCAACGCGGCTGTCTCCGCTGATTTTGGCCAAAGCTGAAGCCAGAGCTTCGGGGTTGCGCGTAATAAGCACGCCCGTGGCGTCGGCCTGATATTCGCGCCGGCGCGAAAGCGCGTACATTATCAATGGTGCAAGAAACACGCCGTAAAGCATTAGCACTACGCCCAGCATGGCGATAAACGGGCCAGGGTTCTTCCTGCCGCGCATTCGCCCGCCGACGCGCACCATCAGCTCCCCTATCGTGGTTATCGCGCCTATGCCCATTATTACAAGCATCATGGTTGAGACGTCGCGGTTGCCGATATGCGCCATCTCGTGCGCGATTACGCCTTCAAGCTCGCTCCTGTTTAATTTTTTTATTATACCGCTTGTAAGCGCCACGGCGCAATGCCGCGGGTTTCTGCCAGTGGCGAAAGCGTTTAAAGAATCATCGCGCATTATAAACACGCGCGGCACAGGCAGGCCGGCGGCGCGGGCGGTATTTTCAACAAGGCTGTAAATTTCAGGATTATCCGCGCGCTGTATTTCCCGCGCGCCGGCGACAGCCAGCATCATGCTGTCCCCCGCAAACCAGCTTATCGCCGTCCATATCAACGCCGCCGCAATAACGAAAGGGAATATCCCCGCCGCCATGGCGTTTGCCGCCTGTACGGGCGTGTATTGCGCGGCGGCGTCATGCATGAAATAAGCCACGGCCAGCACAGTCATGTACATCATTAAGCTCAAAACCAAAGGAAACAGCAATATAATTATTGCCGTTTTCCTTTTATTTGCGCCGATATGGTCGTAGAGTGTAAGCATTGTCTGGAATTATATAGCCGTTCTTCTGCCCCCTTTGGTACGAGGGCGACTACCCTTTGCCCCTGCCCTCGCTTACGCGGGTACTCCCCCTAATCAGGGGAGAATTAAAGGCTGACTTAAAACTTCACCGCCACAGGTTTGCGCGCGGCTTCGGCTTCGGATTGGTCTAATTCAAAGAATTCGCTCTTTTCAAAGGCAAAACGCTGAGCTATAAGATTGCTGGGAAAAATCTCAATCTTATTATTCAAAGCCAATACATTTGTGTTGTAGAAACGGCGCGAGGCTTTAATGCGGTCTTCGGTATCGGTGAGCTCAAACTGGAGTTTCAAAAAATTCTCATTGGCTTTGAGCTGAGGATAATTTTCCGCCAGGGCAAACAGGCTTTTTAAGGTGCCGCTCAAAACATTTTCGGCCTGGGCCTTTTCAGCCGGCGTGCCGTGGCTGGCCATGGCGGCGTTGCGCGCCTGTATGACCTTTTCAAAAGTGCCGCTTTCATGCGCGGCATAACCTTTTACCGTCTCAATTAAATTGGGAATTAAATCATAGCGGCGCTTCATCTGCACTTCAATATCGCTCCATGCTTCCCGAACCCTGTTGCGCAAAACCACAAGGCCGTTATAAACCGCTATAACGTAAACCAGAAGCAAAACCAATATTACAACAAGCACTATTACTGTCGTCATTTCATACCTCCTCTGCAAACTTTAATATATAGCTCTAAGCTATTATAACAAATATTTTCTGATTTACAATCCATAATATTGCGTTTTGTAAAAATAGGAACAAAAAGTCTGCCTGGAAATTTTTTTAAATAATTTCTAAGGTGGCTAATATTTATATGCCAGCGTCAAGTTTTTCGTAAAACTAATCAAGCGGATAAAGAGTATTACTAGAATAGATTGTTCCTGCGGCTGTAATACCCATGACATTTTTACAAAAATTATTTGTTTGCGCGGGTGAATTCATGGCTTCCAAACAATAAACGATGCCTCTTTTGAGTCCTCCGGTATTACCGCTTTGTTTTTGCAACCAATATTGAAAGCCGCCGCCGCTGTATTTACCGTCTCTCAAATAACTCATAAGCCTTCCACCATGATCTGCAGTATTGTTAATCATAAGAACCATGCTGTCATTGGCTCTTACTCTTTGATGTTCAAAGCCGTAAGTTTGAGCAACTGAAG
>JAIRLH010000069.1 GCA_031259485.1 Elusimicrobiota bacterium | reverse complement strand
GAATACATTCTTGCGATGGGGGTGCTCCTAAAATAATATGCCTCAACGGCATCAGAACTACTGAAGATCCATTAGTGCTATTAAAATATACCGACATGCAGCGTACTGCGTGTAAGGATCGTCCTCTTTCAGCATGTAATATGAATGGTCCATGTGGTTGTGAGGGTTTCGCCGATATAAATTCTTGTAACCCTAATGCTCCCTGTGTGAATATGTCATATTATGCCACATCTAGTACACAGGTGGTGCCTATGGAGTATTGCAATGGACTGGAACCTCTCGAGGATATATGCGATGAAAAAAGGCACACACCTGATAAATGCACTCGTTCTGGTCAAATTTTATGCTCTTTCTCTAGCACTCATCAAGAATGTCCGACCGTTTATGGCCAATGGTGTAGCATAACTGGAGACCCTATCCTGCCCAACTGTATTGTTGCTAGTGGCTACGAACAGCACAAAGTCCAAACAAGTTTTTATGTAAAGTCTCGGATAGGAGTTTGGGAATGTGAGTGAGGTGAGCTCTAAAAAGGAGTTATGTGATAAGGTATAATAAATATTCTCCGGCAAAACCTGGGGATGCTTATTGATCGGACGGCGGCGGTTAATCAACAATCTCAGTATTCACAATCTCGCCGAAGTAAAAAGTGTGGTAATCATTATCCTGATACCATGTTTTTTTAACTTCATCGGCCGCGTTTTGCGGCGTCATATCGGCTTTGACGAGCGTAATGCACTCATAATGCGTGCCTTTGCAGTCTATCCGCGGCGTTTTTATTTTTGCCGAAGGCGCGGGTTTGAGCTTTGCGGCTTCAAATTTATCTATATCGCGGCCCGATGCGGAGCCGCATAAACCCAGCGCTTTCTGCATGTCCTGCGACGGAAGGGAGACCGTAAATTCTCCGGCCGCCTCTATAAGTCCGTGCGTAAAGCGGCTTGCGCGCACCATCGCGGCGAAAACCGGCTTACCCCACATTATGCCTATCGCGCCCCACGATATAGTCATGGTATTTAAGCGGCCTTCGCTCCGCGTCGTAAGAAACGCGCCCGCGGAAAGGATATCCAGAGTTTTCTGAGCTTCAAAGTTAAAAGGCTTCTGCATAAAATCCTCCTGTTGTCTCTTTTTAGATTATATCATTAAGCGGCGAATAATGTATCATATAAGAAACGGATAAAGTATGATAACGAACAAGACAATACCCGCGCGCAAGACTATAGCTCTTGTCGCGCATGATAATAAAAAACAGGATATAATAGAATGGGCGCTTTATAACAAAGGCAGCCTTTCGCGCCATAAACTGTGCGCCACCGGCACAACGGGCAGCCTGCTGGAGCAGGCCCTTGACGTCAAAGTGCATTGCTTAAAAAGCGGCCCTTACGGCGGGGACCAGCAGGTGGGATCGCGCATCGCGGAGGGGGATATTGATTTGCTTATTTTCTTCTGGGACCCGCTGACCCAGCAGCCGCACGACCCCGACATTAAAGCTCTGCTGCGCCTTGCGGTGCTGTGGAATATTCCAGTGGCATGCGACAGAGCCAGCGCGGATTTTATAATTTCTTCCCCGCTGATGAACGTGGATTACGAACGCCCCGTGCCGGATCTCAGCGCGCATATGAACAGGCTTAAGCGTTAAAGCCTCCCCGCCGCAGGGCGGGGGAAATTAAAAAATAAAATTCAGCAGAGTCCCCGTCGCCAGCGCGGTGCCAAGCGTGATAGCCAAAATCATCAGCGTATCGCGCCAGCCGCTTTCCTTAAGCAGTACGAAAAAAGAGCCAACGCACGGCATATACATAGCCATAAACACGCACGCGATTACAAGTTGTTTTGCGCTCAGGTTAAAAGGCGCAAGCAATGCGATGGAAACGTCTTTTCGCAGGAAGCCGAGTATCACTACCGGCGCGCTTTCGGCCGGCAGGCCCATAAGCAGGCTGAGCGGCGCGCGCATAACGCGCGTAAGAAGATCAATTACGCCCGCCATATCGGCCAGCGTTATTATAAGTATGCCCAGTATGATAAGCGGCGTTGCTTCAACCACATATTCGCGCGCGCGGGCTATTATTTTCCTTATAAATACCCTTGGACGCGGCAGCTGCCAGGGGGGGACCTCCATAAAAATATCCGTGGTATCGCCCGGGAGCAGGCGGTTTAAAACAGCGGATATGCCCAGGCCGACGGCGGCCATTATGGCGAAAGTAAGCAGCAGGTACTTTATGCCGTGCGGCGCGAGTATGCTGAACATCATCGCCGTTTGCGATATACACGGCGCGGCCATGAGTATCAGCGCAAAAACTATCACGCGCTGGCGGCGCGTTTCAAGCGAGCGCGCGGCCATTATCGCCGGCACTTTGCAGCCAAGGCCCAGCATTATGGGTATCGCGCTGTAGCCGTGCAGGCCTATGCGGTGCAGAACCCTGTCCAGCAGGACGGCCATGCGCGGCAGATAGCCCAAATCGGCCAGGAATTCCAGCACCGAATAAAAAATCACCACATAGGAAAGCACGTCAATAAAAGCTATTTTCACCGCTTCCGAAAGTATGCCGAAGCCCTCACCTGCGCCCTGCTGCGCGCCGAAGAGTATCGTCCACATAAACGTGCCCTGCGTAAAGCCGAAAATGTGCTGCATGAAAGGCAGGTAATAGTTTTCATACAGCGGGGTGAGGAGGTCTATCAAAAATTCCCCCGCGTGCAGAATAAACATGAAGGACAGCACCATAACCGCTATCGCCAAAGGTATGCCCAGCAGCGGGGAGGAGGCGGCTTCCTCAATCTTCTCCATCAGCGACGGGTGGCGGTGTATGATTTTCTGCGTTTGGGCGATTATACCGCCCACGAGTTTCCACCTGTCGTCGGCTTCGGTCGGTATCTCGGCGGGGCGGTATTTTTTTCTGCCGGAAGCGATTGCGTCCGCCGTATGGGCCAGCTCTTTAAACCCTTCGCCGCTCAGGCCGCTGCACGGGATAACCGGCACGCCGAGCATTTTGGAAAGCTTGGGCGCGTTAATTATTATGCCTTTTTGGGAAGCCGCGTCAAACTTGTTGAGCAGCAGTATTACAGGCTTGCCAAGGCTTATTATATTCATCGCGAAAAATAAATTGCGTTCAAGATTTTGCGCGTCGGCCACGCAGACGGCGATGTCATAAGGGGTGTTTTTAACCAGCTCGCAGGCCGCGTGCGTTGTTTTGGAATCCTCCTCAAGGCTGTAAACGCCGGGAGTATCGTATATGGTATAAAAATTTTTGTTGAATTTCGCCTCGCCTTTAAGCAGCTCCACCGTTGTGCCCGGGTAATTAGAGGCGTCGGTTTTAACGCCCGTCAGCCGCGAGAAAATAGTACTTTTGCCCACGTTGGGGTTGCCAAGCAGGAAAATTATTTTTTGCTCGGCTTCAACTATCACCAGCTCCGCGTATTCCCTGCCTATGGCGACTTGCGCGCCGCAGACCTCCGCCAGCACGGGGAAAGAATTATTTTTGCGCACAATTTTACAGCCTTTGTATATGCCCATCGCGTTGAGGCGGTTTTTTACCTTCTGGTCGGCGTGGGAAATCGCGGCGACCACGCCCGGCGTCAGCTCCGGCAGTTCGCTCAGTTTCCTGCGGTTTTTTTTATGGAATGTCATAAATATCCTTTAAATGTAAGCCCATAAAGTAAGCCCCAACTAACAACATTATAGCATAACTTAGCTTAGTTTTGTAAAATTTGGCGGCGCAGGGTGCACATTTCACAAAATTTTGATATAATAGTCAATAGGGATTTTATTATGTCTTATAATTATGCCGTTTTGGACAATTACGATACCGTTATAAAACGCATAAACGCAGCATGCCTGAAAGCCGGGCGCGACCCTGAAGAAATCAAAATCCTTGCCGTTACCAAATCCGCGCGGACGCAGGATATTTTAACGCTTTTGTCAAACAGGGATATTTTTGCCGCGGGCGAATCCCGACTGCAGGACGCCTTGGAGAAGTGGGGCCGGCCGCCTTTAAACGCTTTTGCCGCAAAGAAGTTTTTTATCGGGCAGCTGCAAAGCAATAAAATAAGGAAAATAGCCGAGAATTTTGACATTATCGCTTCGCTCTGCGACGGCGGGCATGCCGCGCGGATTGACGCCGCGGCGGCTGAGCTGGGCAAAAAAGCGCAGTGCCTTGCGCAGCTTAAGCTGACGGACAGACAGACGCAAAGCGGGCTGCCGCTTTCGGAGGCGGAGGGTTTTATCAGAAGTATCCGCGCTGATTTTAAAAATATAAACCTGCTTGGCCTTATGGCCATTGCGCCGGAAACAACCGAAGCCGCCGTCCTGCGGCCGTTGTTTAAGGAAGTAAAGAAATTTTTTGATTTGAATTTCGGGAGCGGCGCCTATCTTTCTCTCGGCATGAGCGGGGATTTTGAAATCGCCGTTGAAGAAGGCAGCAATTTGCCGCGTATAGGCGGCGCGATTTTTAACTAAACGGAGGGCGTAATGATAATTAAAGTAAGGGTTATTTCCACCTTGGGGGATAATGAGGTTGTAAGCAGGATAGGCAGCGTGCTCCGTGTAAAAGTAAAGACTAAAAATCTTGACGGCGAAGCTAATGAAATACTCAAATATTTCCTTGCCGATTTTTTTGCCGTCGCCGAGAGCGGCATAAACATAATCAAGGGCAATAAAGGGAAGGAAAAGACCGTTGAAATACGCGGCAAAAGCGAGGAAGCGTTAAAGAAAGTAATGGAGGCGATTCCGTAAATTTTACAATGTAAATTTATCCTGAACCGCCCTCCGGCTTTAAATGACGGAGGGCGGTTCCGCGTTTATTGCAAATTAATTTATTTCGGCTGATTCTGCGCCCAGTCGGCGAATTGGCGCCATCGGGCATAAAGTTCGGCGGCCTCCCGCGGCGGCATGGACGGCTCAAAAACTTCATAATCTTTGAATATTTCCCAGTTTGAAGTTTCTGCTTCGTCGCTTTGCGCCGCGATATAAGCGGCGCCTAATAAGCCGGTTTCCGTTTCTTTTGCGCGGATAATCGTTTTTTGCAAAATATCGCTTTGGAATTTTAACATAGACGAGCTCGCGCTAAGCCCGCCGGAAGCCAGTACGCGTTCGGCTGTAAAGCCGGATTTCGCGATATAATTTATAATATCCGCGGTCAAAAAAGCAAGCCCCCGCACCGCGCCGGCAATAATGTCGCTTTTGGCTGTATTCGGTTTCAGGCCGGAAAGAACAGGCGTCAAATTGAAATCCCAAAGCGGCGCGCCTATACCGCCAAGCGCGGGGAAAAAACTTGCAGGGTTTTTGGCTTGCGCGCAAATTTTATCCAAATTCTTTATATCAAAATCCAGTCCCAAATAATTTAGCCACGTAAACAAAGAGCCCGCCGCGTTTATCGGGCCTTCTAAAATAAAATCGGCTT
>JAIRLH010000121.1 GCA_031259485.1 Elusimicrobiota bacterium | reverse complement strand
CAAGCTGCCTTGCTTCCTCCACGCCGAACTGGCCCGTAATGCGGCCGCTGCCGGTAATCCTTGACTGTATTGTAGGCGCGGACTGCACGATATTATCCAAAACTATCGCCAGCTGCTTGCCTATATTTGCGCCCGTCAAAGAACCGAATTTTTTGCTGCCGTCGGAGTTGAGCTGGAAGTCAACCTCGCTGTAGCCGTATTCGCCCGGGGCCACCTGCGCGTTTTCCAAATCCGCGCCGGAAACCTGCACTTTGTCGGAAAGCGGGATAAGGCCGCCCTTTTTATCTTTCATCACCGTTATGCCTTCCGGCAGCAGTTTGGCCGCTTCGGCGTTAAGCGTACCGTCGGAGTTGAAAATATTGTCAAGCTCATAAAGTTTGCTTACGGTCTCCTGCGCGGCTTTACTTTCCTGCACTATACGGAACTCCAGCATGGCGGTTTTGCCTATAAGCGCTTCAGCCTGCTCGGGGTTGGCTATGCCGGGCAGTTGCACGGAAATCCACTTTTCTCCCTGCCTGGTTATCGGGATTTCCCCCACGCCGTACTGGTCTATGCGGTTGCGGATAATTTCTATGGCGCGCGCCATGCTGTCGCTTAAAGATTCCCTGCCGGAAAGTTTGCTTACGTCCAGCTCCAGCATCAGGGCGCTGCCGCCCCTTAAGTCAAGGCCCAGGTTGAGGATTCTTTTAGGCCTGTCGCCCGTAGATTCCAGCTTTTCCCTTTCGGCCGGCGTTTTGGAGTACCATTCATAAGAAGGATACAGCAAAGCCAGCGAGCCGAAGAGAATGATTAAAATCAAACTCCATTTAATTGCCAGCTTATTCATAATTTATTTTGCTCCGGTTGCTTTGTTATCGGCCTGCGCCGCTTTTAAAACTGTCACTATGCCGCTTGGCAGGACGGAGATTTTGGAATTTTCCGCTATTTTAACCTCTATGATCCCGTCGTTAAAGCCCGCCACGGCGCCAACTATGCCGCCGGTCAAAACCACCCTGTCGCCCTTTTGCAGGCCGCCGATAAGTTTTTTTTGTTCTGCTTCGCGTTTTTTTGCGGATTTGCTGCTGAAGAAAAACGATACAAGCATGAAAACTATCAACGCTATAATAATGGCGTTCATGTTTATGCCCGCCGCCGGCGCCGCTGCCGCCGCGCCTGCTGTAATTGGTTCCATTTTACTGCCTCCGGTTAATATAATATACATTACAATTTTAACATATTTTAAACAGCGTCTATCCGTAATCTCGCGCGGGAGAACTGTTATTAAACACCGCGTCGGGCTGCAGATTAATTGACCCTGCGGGTATTTGCTCTATGGCTGCTTTGCTCCCCCAGGTCTTTCATTGAGATATTTTACAGCCTCAATAGCTGCTTTTGCGCCCGCGCCTGCGGCTATTACGGCCTGGTTGTGATACTCGTCCGCGCAGTCGCCCGCTGCAAAAATACCGGGTACGGCGGTGTGATTTTTCGCGTCAACCAAAACATGCCCGCGCGCGGTAAGTTTGACGGAGCTGCCCTTCAAAAAATCCGTCTGCGGCGTAGTGCCTATGGATACAAAAACGCCGCTGAGCGCAATTTCCCTCAGCGATTTGTCGTTAATGTCCCGCACGGTAATTGAGCTTACGCCCTTGTCATCGCCGTTGATGGCATGCACTACGGAATTGATCATAAATTCTATCTTCGGGTTTGCTCTGGCTTTATCAACTTCAGCTTTATCCGCGCGGAAAGCGTCTCGCCTGTGCACGATATAAACTTTATCGCAGAATTTGGTAAGGAAAAGGGCTTCCTCAAAAGCCTTATTTCCTCCGCCGACCACGCACACCGTCTTGCCGCGGTAAAAAAAACCGTCGCAAGTGGCGCAGGTTGATACGCCACGGCCGAAAAACTGCTTTTCACTCTCCAGCCCAAGCCACATCTGCGCGCTGCCGCTTGCCACTATCACCGCGCGCGCCGTTATCTGGCGTCCGCCCTCGCAATGGACCACAAAAGGCTTTGCGTGCTCTTCTATTTTTACCACGGTTTCCGCCGCGAACTGCACGCCCAGGCGCGCGCATTGCTTATGCATGGCCTCCATGACTTCATAGCCCGAAAGCGGCAAAATAAAGCCCGGGAAATTTTCCAGCTCATGCGTGCGCACCAGCTGGCCGCCGTGCGCCTCGCCGTTTAAAACCAGGGTTTTGAATCCGGCCCGTACGGCGTAAATCGCCGCGGTGCAGCCCGCGGGGCCGGAACCGACTATTAAAATATCCGCTTCAGACATAATTATTTAAACTCCTTTATCATTTGCAAAAACAGTTCCGAAGGCATGCCGACCACATTATCGCGCGAGCCTTCAATGCGCTCTATGAACATATCGTCTTCGTCCTGCATGGCGTAGGCGCCGGCTTTATCCATATGTTTGCCCGCGATTTTTTGCAGCGCGGCTTCGCTTATGCGTCGGGCTTTGCAGGCCGTGATATCGCAACCGCGGATTATTTTGTTTTTGCTCTTTTGTATTATCGCCAGCCCGCTGTAAACGCTCTGCCATGAGCCGTTTTCCAGCCTTAACAGGCGCAGAGCGTCAGCCTTATTTTTTGGTTTGCCCAGTATCTGCCCTTTGCAGTAAACCAGCGTATCTCCGCCTATTACAACAGCGTCCGGATAAAGCGCGGACACGGCGAAAGCCTTCTGCAACGCCAAATCTTTTACTATTGCGGAAGGACGTTTTTTATTCGTACGCTCTTGCGTCGCGGGAGAAACGACGTCAAATTTATAACCCAGCCGCGTAAGTATTTCCCTGCGCCGCGGCGAGGAGGAGGCTAAAATAAGTCGCATTATTTTTTCAGCAGATAGCTTACTATAAAATAAGAAATCACAAGCCCGATTATGCCGCAAATATTCACGTTAAAAGAAAGAGCGTGTACCCCGACGTCAAATACCCTGACAAGCGTGCCTGCCAAATCAGAAGGGAGTAAATGGACTATCACTTTCTCCAGCCCGTAGCCGATTAAAGCCGCCAGTATAAAAAAAATAATTCCGAAAATAAAACTTCTTATGCCTTTCATATAAAAACACCTCTTAATTTAAACTACGCGAACAAAGCCGCATACGCTCAAAGCATTTTGGTGCGGTCCCATTCCTGCTTTTCTTCACCCCAGCGGTTCTGATACTCCTGCGGCATCTGGTAAACAAGCGCGGTGGCGGTGGCGCTTATACTGGCGTCGGGCAATATAATATCAGCCTGTACCTGCGCGCGTTTTTTTGTGCCCTTCAGCACGCGGCCCACGGCCTTAAGCGGAGTATCGGTCGGGGTCACTTTCTTGTATATTACCTCAAGTTTAAGCGTAACCATAAGGTTGTCAAAATCCCCGCTGAGCAGCGTCGCGCGGCCGGAGGTTTCGTCCAGTATCGCGGCGATTATGCCTCCGTGCACCACGCCCGGGTAGGAGCGGTAATATTCCGGTATGCTGAAATCGGCCGACACGGTTTGGCTTTCTTCATTATTATACCAGACCAGCTTTAAGCCGTGCGGGTTGTCCTTGCCGCACAGAAAGCACAGATTAGATGTGGGTTGTCTTTTCATATTTTGTATCCTTTTTATATGATATCATTTAAGAAATGATTATAGAACGAGAATATAAATGGGCCGCCTCAGACCCGCGCAGTTTTGCGGATTTTCAAAAGGCGCCTGCGCTGACAAACTTTGCCAAAAGGCGTAGTAAAATCACTATTGTTGACAGTTATTTTGACTCCGCTGACGGTGCATTGCAAAAGGCTAAAACCGCTTTGCGGCTACGCTCCGTAAACGGGCGGTATGAAATCACGCTTAAAGGCGATACAAAA
>JAIRLH010000003.1 GCA_031259485.1 Elusimicrobiota bacterium | reverse complement strand
CTAAATCTTTACCCTGCCGTCATTGCCGCGCGGTTTATAGCGGCAAATACTCCGTCAGACTTCGGGGCAATTAAACCGTCGCCTGACACTCCTATTAAATAAAGGGGAATTTTTAAAGGCTCGCCTCCGGCCCGCTGTTAATTCCCCTTTTGATCAAAACGGGGTGGACGCCGAAGGCGGACGGGGTATTAAACGGCAGTTGACTTTTACAACAATAACGACTATAAATCTTTATTTATTGCACGCGCGGCGGCATGCGCGCTGGCCCATGCCCAGTGCAGATTATAGCCGCCCAGCCGGCCGCTTATGTCCAAAGCCTCGCCGCAGAAATATAAACCTTCAACCGCGCGGACCTGCATGGTTTGGGAGGATATTTCTTTTGTATCCACGCCGCCTGCCGTAATTTCGGCCTTGTCATAGCCGCAAATATCTTTTGCCGTAAAAGTAAAATTATTTAAAGCCCGTAAGACTGCGGCGATTTGGTTTTTATTCAGATTGGCAAGCTGCGCGTCGTTGCCGCCCAGCAATGCCTGCAGCAACCGCGCCGGCAAAAGACCCTGCAAAAGCGCGCTTGGTTTTTGGGCGCGGGTTTTATTGGCGGCGAGCAGGGCGGAAACATCGGTATCGGGCAGGAAGTCCGCGCTGATTTGGCGGCCCTTCACGCCGTAAAGGCTCAGTTGGAAAACCGCCGGCCCGCTGAGGCCGCGGTGCGTGAACAAAATATCATCTGTAAAAATTCTTCCGCCGCACTTTACCCGCGCGCGGCACGATATGCCGGCAATCGGGCCGCAAACGGCCCGCGTGGCGTCGTCAAAAATTATACCGGTTAAAGCCGGATAACGCGGCGTGACGGCCAGGCCAAAATCGGCCGCAATATCATAAGCCGCGCGGCTTGCGCCAAGCTGCGGCCGGCTCAGGCCGCCCAAAGCGCAGATAACTTTGCAGGCATGGAAAATATTTTTATCAGTCAAAATCTCAAAAATACCGCCTTCTTTGCGGACTTTTTTAATTTTATTGCCATATTCAAACCGCGTAGTCTTGCCGTCAATGCGCGAAAGCAGCATGTTTAAAATATCCGCGGATTTGCGCGCGAAAAGCCGGCCGTCGGGCCGCGCGTCAAAAGGCAATTTATTGCGGCGCAGCAGGGCCAGAAAATCATCGGGCTTAAAACCGGCCAAAGCTGAAAGGCAGAAGCGCGGATTCGCGCCGAAATAATCCGCGCCGGAAATATTTTGATTACCGAAATTGCACAGCCCGCCCCCGCTGGCCAGTATTTTGAGCCCGGGCTTTCGGTTGCCTTCAATAATAATTTTATTTTTGCCGCTCAGGCTGCCGGCGGCAAACAACCCGCCTGCGCCCGCGCCGAGAACGGCAATATCAAACGCTTGCATTGTCATAATATAAATTATAATATAAAAGTATAAATAGATGGAGCGTATAATATCAATTATTTGCAGGGTTTATAATATCAGTAAAAAGTAGTAGAGCGGTTGTTGTAGTTAAAAAAATTTTACATCGTTTTTGGGTGTTCTGGGGATTTAAAACCCGCTTAATGGTTTTTAATTTCTCAGGACAAGCTTTTGGGATACCAAAGGCAAGTTCAAATCCAAAAACAGCTCGTTATTAAGCACAAGGCATAAAGGGTAGCTCCCCGCGTGTCTTGTGCTGAATGTTTGCCGCCGGCAACGGCGGCAAACTACGGCTGTATATTTTGGGTCTTTGAACTGGCTCAAATATATCAGCCGTTTTTGTTTGTATAAAAACGGCCCAAAATCAAAAATAGCGAGGACAAAAAAAATGAGTAAAAAAATCGGTAAACTCGCAATGTTTGGCATTTTGGCTTTTGCGTCAAACTTTGCTTTTGCGGAAGAATATACCGTGGATGTCGGCGGTATTGATGTTATTTGGAATGATGAAGGAAACTTAGGAAATGAGTATTATATTGCGGGTCCTACTACTGGCAGCGGCAACGGGTTAGCTAAATTAAAAGCGTTCAATGCAAAAGTAAAAGCGTGGAGCAATGGAGAGTTTACTGAAGTCGGAGATGTTTATGCTACATCGGCGGATTGCGAGGCAGTTCACGAAGAATGCGGCACAGTGTCCAGCGATTCAATCGGAAATAACTCGTTTGGCGCAACCATGCCTACGCCGGAAGAGATTGCCTATGCAAACAACGCGACTCCGTCGTCCGGATACGCTTTCAAAAGCTCTCTTGACAACGAGATTGACCGCGCGCAACAAGCTGAGTCCGATTTGCAAGATAAGATTGACCAAAATACGTCCGCTATCTCTCAAAACTCTTCAGATCTTTCCGGTTTGCAAAGTGACTTGGGAACTGCCAACGAAAATATCGCGCAGAACGCCGTCGACATTGCCGATTTACAACAAGCGGCTTCCGACGCTGAGACAGCCTGGAACAATGCTCAGCAAAAAGCCGAAGCAATTACCGGATTAGATTTTGATAATGACAACACGGTCTCTGAAACTTTAACCGGAACGAATGCCGGAGACGCAAATTCTTTGGCCGGAGCGATTAACAATATTGATAGCGCGGTTTCTGATCTGGATACAAAAGTTGAAGGTTATAAAACTCAGGCTGAAACTTTTGCCGCAACGGCGCAATCCGCCGCGCAAACCGCAATCGGCAACGATTGGGATTCCAATGACGGAAGTTTTGGCGTTCAGACTGCTTTGAACAATCAGGCGACAAATGACAATGTCAAAAACGCCACGGACTTAATCGGCGCAATTTCCGCGAACGACGCGAACATTGGCGATTTGAGCGGTTTGAACGACAGCGATAATTTCGGCTCCGCCCCAACCGATATTGTCGGCGCGTTGAATGGTTTGGATGAAACGATCGGCGATATGAGTCAAGTAGACGGCTCGCATCACGAACTTGTCGGCGACGGCAGCGTGGCCGGCGCATTGGCGGCAATAGACAAAAGAATCGACGACGTTATAACTCGCGAAGGCGGATACGATTCCGGCAGCAGCAAAATACACATCGGCGAGAATTCGTTCGTGATGGACGATAACGCCGTCGGCGTTAAGGACGGCGGAACAGGCGGAAGCATAAGCTGGTTCGACGGCACCAGTACCGAACAGGCCGTTAACTTTACAATGAAACCTATGGTAAACGGCGTGGATGTCGCCACGATGAACGATATTAACGGAATTGACAACAAAGTTAACGATTTGCGGGACGAAACGCGCACCGCAATGGCGTCGGTGGCCGCTTTGACCGCTCTTCAGCCGCTTGGCATTGACTCGGGCAGACTGCAGTTCTCGCTCGGGAGCGGATTCTATAAAGGCGAGGCCGCAGTCGCGGCGGGCGCAAACTTCTACGCAACGGAAAACTTGGCGTTCAACGCGGGCGTAGCTGCCGACACAAGCTTTGATAACAATGTCGTAAAAGCCGGCTTGTCGTTTGGGTTATTTAAGCCTAAAAAGAAACACGCGGTTAATGCAAACGACGCTACAATCAACGAAGAGCACACGACCGCACAGGCTTCAAAAGACGTCGCATACGTCACGCCGGCGCAGCTGAAAGCGCTTACGGACAGAATCGCGGCTTTAGAAGAGCAGTTGGCAAGCAAGTAATTTTACCGATGAACATTGGCGTTGTTTAAATTATAGTTTTATATATGCGTTTAAACGGCGCCAATGCGCGATTTAACGACTTGCTGATAATGCTGAAAATTACGTCGCCAAACGTTTAGCGAAGGTAATTCTTACGGCGGAATTATGATAAAAGGCATAAGAAACGCTAAAGGCGAAAAGTTCGGGCAAATATGCAGTTTTGAAATAATCAAAAGATATTTGCGATTGGATACGACAAATAGAAGAAAACTGAACGAAAAGAAGTCAAAGCGGATGAAAAAGACGGCTACGCCTGCGCCAAGAACGGCAATATCAAACGCTTGCATTGTCATAATATAAATTGTAATATAAAAATATAAATAGATGTAGTGTATAATACCAATTATTCGCAGGGTTTATAATATCAGGTAAAAAACAATAGAGCGGTTGTTGTAGTTAAAAAAATTTTGCATCGTTTTTGGGTGTTCTGAGGGTTTAAAACCTGCTTAATGGTTTTAACTTTCTCAGGACAAGCTTTTGAGAAATCAAAGGCACGAATCCAACTCAAAAACAGCTCGTTATTAAGCACACGATGCCGGGACTGATCCTCTCGGTGTCGTGTGCTGAATGTTTCCCGTCCGAAAGGACGGGAAACTACAGCTGTTATATATTGAGTCATGGATTCGGCTCAAGTATGACGGCCGTTTTTGTTTGGAGTTGTCATTCCCTCAAAGTCAAAGCATTTGGGAGGAAGTCTAAAAAAAACGAG
>JAIRLH010000184.1 GCA_031259485.1 Elusimicrobiota bacterium | reverse complement strand
CTGCCGAGGTTCCTGGCCTGCTCTATGCCGACTTTCTCGCCGGCTTCAACCTGTCTCACGCCGATAAGATATTTTTGATACGGCTCGTTCGCGCCGACCTTTTCGGCAAGTGTAACCTGCGCGGTGACGGAGGCGAGCTCCTTTTCGCGTATGGCCACGGCTACGGCCAGACCTTCGGCCTCAATGCCCTGCGCCTCTTTTTGTTTGGCCACAAGCGCCGCTCCGGCTTCAAGCTCAACGGCCTGCTTTTTACCTTCCGCTTCAACGATAAAAACTTTTTTGGTGGCTTCGGCGTTGATTTCCGCGACGGATTTTTCTTCCTCCGCTTTGACTATGTTGGCCGCTTTTTTAATTTCGGCCATCTGAACCTGCTTGACCTTTTCAACGGCCATATCTCTTTCGGCCGTAACTTTGGACTGTTCTTTAATATCCTGAAAAGCCTTCTCTTTGGCTACGCCGACGGTTTTTTCAACTTCGGCTTGTTTTATGCCCACGTCCTGCTTTGCGGATTCCTGCTTGAGGGCGACTTCCCTTGAGGCTTCAATTTCGGCCTGCTCGGCTTTCTTTCTGTTTGAGGCGACTTCCGTTCTGGATTCCATTTCTATCTGGGATTTTTTCTTGGCCATGATATTTTCAATAACTCTGCTTTCTTTTGTATCCCTGATGTCCATAAGCTCAATATTTTTAACCGGAACCACGCCCCACGCTTCCAGCTGTGGGGTAATCTCCTCCGTGAATTTATTGCCGTAAATGCTGCGTTCGGACATAATGCTTTCCAAATCGGATTTGGCCAGCAGACTTCTGACCGCGCCGCGAACAATATCGGTAAGCTGTTTCTGCAACTCTTCAAACGAAGAAACCCTGCTTGCGGCCACGTCGGAATTGTCTATTCTGAAAAACGCTTTAACGTCCACGACGAAAGGCAGCCTGCCCTGATCGTAGGCTTCGTAATTCATCAAATCAATGTCAAAAACCGATATCGGATAACTTACCACCGTAACGCCGATAAACGGCAGCCACGAAGGGAATTCGTAATACTTGTTTCCGGCGGTACTGTTTTTACCGTAAGAAGTCGCTTTGCGCGCCCTTTGCACGATATGCACATGATTCGTGGGCACAATGCGCCTTAGACTCAGTATTAAATAAATTATCCATAATACAAATAATACGGCAAGACCTATAACCAGAGAAAGAATAATCGCTTCTTCCATAATTTTAATCCTCCTTTTATTTGTTCAATAAATTATCCTTTTAAACCGCTGAGTTTGGTAGGGTCAATATTGCCCTGCTGGCGGAAAGCGCGGATAATGAGTATCAGCCCCACGGCCACTACCACGGCTTCAACGCTTATCATAATGATAAGCAGGGCCTGCGCCGTAGGCATATTGCCCGCCGCGCCGCCCGCCGATATTAAAGCCAGCATACAGCCTTTGGAAGTGATTTCAAGCCCTATCAGCAGCCTTATAAGATTGCGCGACGCGGCCATAGTGTACACGCCAATAAAGAACATCATTAAAGCGACGAAATAATTAAATTGCAGGTTTTCGGGCGTAAAAAGGCTATTCATCCTTACCCTCCCCAAGTATGGTGCGCACAGTAAGCACGCCGGCGACGAAAATGCATAACTGCCCCAGCAGATCCGGCATGCGCAGCTTCCATATTATATCGCCGACGCTCATCAGCGCGGGCGCGCCGGCATTTGGCGCGGCCGCGTTAAACAGCGGCGCAAAAATCGGGCCGGCCGTCCACCATACCATAATGCCGAAAACCAGAAGCGCCAAAGGCAGCCAGCGGAAGATTTTTGCCTCCCGCTTTGCGTAGCTTTCCCCGCGGCCTACCATGCTTGCCGCCGAGGCGAACAAAACCGTTATCAAACCCGCGCAGACCGAAAGCTCAAATACGCCCGCCCACGGCGCGTTGGCGGCAAACATTACTCCCGCCAGCAGTATGCTGAGCAGGGCCAGAAATATTGCCGCGTGTATCGTGCGCTTTGCCATTACGGCCGCGAGCGAGCAGATTACCATGCCTGTAACCAAAAATAAATGTAAACTCATTGCAGTACCCTTATGAACGGACTTAAGAAATTATCGTAAATGAACGGGAAGTAAAGCCCTGCGGCTATAATTATGAACGCGAAGACAAAACAGGGTATAAGGAAGCCCGCGCCGCGTTCTCGCACGTCTTTAATATTATCCGAAGGCTTGCCGAAGAACATCCCGCGCTGCAGCTTAAGGAAATAGGCCAAAGTCAGCACGCTGGCGAACAAAGCCGCCGCCGCCATGCCGTAAAAACCGGCCTGCCAAAGCGCGGCGATGATAAAAAGTTTGCTCCAAAATCCGGAGAACGGCGGCACGCCGGCCGTGGAAAGCATGGCAACGGTGGCGGCGCCGGCCGTATAAGGCATTTTGGCCTGCAGGCCGGACATGGAATCAATTTCCGTGCTTCCCGTCGCGCGTTTTACGCTGCCCGCCGCGAAAAATAACAAAGCCTTAAAAGTAGCGTGATTGAACATGTGAAACAGCGCGCCCGCCATGGCCAGCGGCGTGGCCAGCGCGGCGGCTATTGTAATATATCCCATCTGGCTTATGCTGGAATACGCAAGCATTCGCTTGAAATCTTTTTGTTCCTGCGCGTTTAACGCGCCGAAGATTATTGAAGCAAGTCCGAACCACATAACCGCGCGGCCGACGGGGTTATTTGCTATCCCGAAGTTTATTATTGAAAGCAGCATGCATACCACCATCAGCGCGTAAGTGCCCACGACTTTTGTGACAATGCCCGCCAGCAAGGCGGAAACCGGACTGGTGGCGGATTCATAGGCGTCAGGCGTCCAGCTGTGGAAGGGAAACAGGCCGGCTTTTATCATGAAAGCCAGCGCCATAATGCCCAAAATTATATTAAGCGGCGCGGGGCTGCCCTGAGTGGCGAGTATTTTTGCCGTAAGGACTTCGTACGAAGTCCCGCCTGCGTAAACCATCAGCAGCGATATTGAGAACAGCAATATGGCCGAAGCGATGGACGAGAGGTAAAAGTATCTTATCGCGCCCTCGGTGCTCCTGGGGCGGTTGTAAAAAGAGATTAAAGCGTAGGAGCAGACCGAAACCACTTCCAGATAAACATAAAGCGTAAAGAAGTCCGCCGCGTTGACAACGCCCGCCATGCCGGCGGTAATAACCAGCAGCATGGCGAAATAACTTCCGCGCCGTTTGGTGCTTGCCGCGAATGCGGCGAAAAAGGCCACGGCCGAGGAGACCAGATATATGATTATCGTCATAAACGACGATAAAACCGCCTGGCCGTAAAACCAATCCTGCCCCAGATTGTCGGAGAAGGTTGTAAGGCTTAAAAGCAGCCCGCAGGCCAAAACGATATTTGCGAGAACCGCGGGCGCGGTCTGTTTTTTATTAAAAAACGCGCAGACTGCGGCTGCGGCGAGAGGGATAACTATAAAGAAAGCGGCGGACATAAGCATTATTTAAGCCCTCCCCACGCCAAAATTATGAAAACCGCTATGCCCGCGACGGCCCATATTATATACTGCGGAGTATTGCCGCGATGGGCTTGGGAGAGGCCCCGCGCCAGATTTTTCACTACCTGCGACGGCAGGTAATCAAATAATTTATCCATAACTCTGTCAACCATAAACAATATATCCGCGCAGAAGGAAATTGCCGCTTTTGCGCGGTCATAAGTATCATATTTAAATTCATAGACCGGCTGTTTAACCTTGGCGGCCAGAAGCAGGCCCGCCAGCAGCAATACAATGCAGATTACCGAAACCGCTCCCGTATGCACGCCTGAAAAATGCGGCAGGAAAAGATGTTCCGCAGAAAACTCAAGCCCGAAGGTAAAGAAAAGCACGGGCGCAAAAGCCGCCAGCGCGATTGCTTTTTGCAAACCTGCCGGCCGCGCTATTTTATGCGTTTTATGCAGCATGGCCAGCAGCACTTTGCCGAAGGCAAAAAGCGCGGACAGCGCCGCGGCGGCCGGCACGGCGGCGAGCATGGGCATGGCGTCATAGCAGTCAATAAGCGCGGCATTGGGGATAAAAATTATGTCAACAATGCTCACGCCCGCCAGCCCCAAAGCGCATATAAGCAAGGCGGCAAAAAGCAGAATATCTGTTTTGGCCGCGCCGCGCAGAGCGGCAATATCATTGCCGCCGCAGGCCTTATTTAACGCGCCCGCCGTAAAGAAAGCGCATGCCAGAAGCGCGGCTTTGAATATGCCGTGGTTGAGGATATAAGAAATATCGGTTTCGGTTATCAGCCTTGCGCCCAGAGCCGTTATGAAAAGGCCTATCTGCATAACCACCGCCCACGCCAGAAGGCCGCGCAGGTCTTTAAATACAAGCATGCGCGCGGCGGAGACAATAACGGTAATCGCGCCGATTATGCACGCAAAGACGCGCGCCATATCGGGCGGCACGGGGAACAAAACTATAAATATCCTGCCCAGAAGGAATATTGCCAAAAGTTTTTCAAACGCGGCCGGCATCATGGCGAGAAAAGCAAAAGGAGCGTCTTTGGCGGCGGGCGCTATCCAGCTGTGGAAGGGAAAAGCGCCGGCTTTCGCCGCGGCTCCGCAAAAGATAAGCGCGAAAGCCCAAAAGTTATCGCCGATAAGGCTTACATAAAGTAATGAATGCGAGTTTGCGTAGAACAAACATATGCCGGCCAGCAAAACAATGTCCCCCGCCGCGTTGATAAGGAAAGCCTTAAGCGCGGTATCCTTATTATAAGGCATAAGGAAGAGGTAAAGCGTTATCAGCAAGCCCTCCCAGAAGAATAACATGGCCAAAAGATTATCCGTTATAACCGCGCCTACGGCAAAAGCTGTTGAGAGGAGGATATTGAAATAGAAAAGGGGGCTTTCCTCCTCTTGCGCAGCCCAGAGGGAAGCCAAAATTCCGTAAAGCGCGATAAAGCAGGCTATCGTAAGCGCGGCCGTATCCGGCGCATTGTTTATGATATTGCTGAAATTATTAAGAGTTATAAGTCCTATAAAAGCCAGCGAAGTACCCGCAAAAGCTAAGAATTTTGCAGCGCGCGGCATAAATTTGCCCAAAGCGGCCGCAAGCAGAGCGCAGGCAAGAGGAAAAGCCGCCGGAAAATAAATCGTCATAAAGCGCCTCCGAAGATTTCCGCAATATAACCCAGCGGCACATAAGAAAACACGCCCAAAAGCAGCGAGATTACAGCCAGAACAACCACGGATATGAGCATTTGACGCGGGGCCTCATGCCCGTCTTTCTGGTATTCTTTGGGGCCCGCCGCTATGAAAATTATATAGAACGCGCGGCTCAAATACGCCAGCGTGAGCGCGGCCGCGCCGGCGAAAATAGCCATAACCGGCCACGGGGCTGTGCGCGCCGCGCCGGCAAAAACCATAAATTTACTGAAGAACCCGCCGAAGGGCGGTATCCCCATAACCGATAAAGCGCAGAAAGCAAAAGCAAAAGCCGTGACCGGCAGGACTTTTGCCAGGCCGCCCATTTGCGTGATGTCTTTTGTGTGCGTTTTATGCTCTATAATGCCCGCGCAGAGAAACAGGCCGCCTTTCGCCGCGCCGTGCATAAGCATAAAAAGCAATGCGCCGCCCATGCCCATAAAACCGCCGGCGGCTATGCCCAAAAATATAAAGCCCAGCTGGCTTATGGTGGAATAGGCTATAATCCTTTTTATATTGGTTTCCTTAAGCGCGGCCGCGCCGGCAATCAGCGAGCTTATGCCCGCGACATACATCACAAGCTGCGCCATATCCGGATCAAGCGGTATATACGAAAATATCCTCGCGAAAGCGAAAACGCCTATTTTGACGAGCACCGCCGCATGCAACAGCGCGGTGACCGGGCTGGGGGCTACGCCCGCGTCCGGCAGCCAGCACGAAAACGGGAAAACCGCCGATTTGGAAAACGCGGCCAATATTATAAAGGCGGTTGCCGCCAAGGATATATGCGCGCCGCGCAGCTGCGTCAAGTCCAGCGTGCCGGCGTCGTCGGCTATAGCCACGGCGGCAAGCAGCAAAAACAGCGCGCCGAAAACGGTTATTATAAAAGTTTTATTGGCTTTGAGCACGTCGTTAGGAGCGCGGAAATAACCCACCAGCCGCCAGGAGCAGACGGCCGTTATCTCCCAGAAAACAAACAGCCAGATAAGGTTGACGCTGTAAACAAGGCCCGTCATCGCGCCGAGGAACAGCATTGCCACGGCATAAAATTCCGTTTTATAAGGACCTTCGGTTATATAACCCTGCGAGTAATACATTATTATAAAACTCAGGAAAGAGCTTGCGCAGGCCATATAGGCGCCCATAAGGTCGCCGACAAGGCGCAAATCCATGCCCATGGGCATGGAAAGGATAAAACCGCCGGCGTAGCCGCGGCTTGTATAATGGAGCGCGAGCAAAGAAAGGATAAAAGTGAGCCCCGCGCAGTAGAGAGCCGTTTTGCCGCTGTCGCCGCCCAGGCGGTTTGCTATAACAGCCAAAACGCTGCCGACGAAGGGGAATAAAACCGATACCAGAATAATACCGTTTATATCAAACATGGAAATATTCTAGCAAATAAAATCGGCTATGGACAGGGGGGCCGTAATTCTTGTAAAATACAGAAAACGGGAGAATATTATTATGAAACAACTGCTTATAATTCTGTTGCTGGCCGGCGGCGGTTATTATATTTACCATAACGGCTTCCTTAAAGTTTTAAGCGATATGAAACTCAGTCCCAAGGAATTCGTTTCAGACTTGAAAAGCTCGGCTTCTGTTTTAACGGCGCAAGAACAGGCCGGACTGCCCCGTCGCGCGCCGGAAAGGGCGTGCCAGGCTTCCGTGTCAAAAGCAAATTTCGGCGCGCTGGAAAGCGCGGTATTTGCCTCCTATGATTCCAAAGCGGCCTATGCTTTGGCGGAAATGACTTACAGCCTGGGTATGGAGGAGAGCGAAGGCGTGATAAACAAATATCTCGCCGCCTTTCCCCGCGCGTCGGAAAAGAACCGCATTCTTACGCTTATTACCATGCATAAAGACAAAGAAAGTCTGGATATGCTTAACAAATTTTTCATAAAAGGCGTTTTCGCCCGCAAGACTCTTATACGTAAAATAGCGGATTATAAAACGCCCGAAGCCGCGGAAGTTATCCAAGCCGCGGTCGACAACCAGACCGCCGCCCTGCGCGCCGCGGCGCGGGAAGTTTACGAAGAAGTCAAAGACGAGCAGTGGTATATTTCCGGCAGCCAAAAGAAAAACACTCTCGCCGCGCAGCATACCAAGGAAATTTATAATATTCCTTTAAACTAACGGTTAAACTAACGGTGATTAAAATATGAATATAAGCGAAATCAATAAAAATATCCAGCAGGAGAGCCTTTTCCTGCAGGATTTGCGGCATGAAATTTCAAAAGTAATAGTGGGACAGAATGATTTTATAGATAAAACCCTGGTCGCACTTATCGCCGGCGGGCATGTGCTTATAGAAGGCGTGCCCGGCCTTGCAAAAACGCTTACGGTAAAAACGCTGGCGCAGGTTTTGGCGGCAAGTTTCCAGCGCATACAGTTCACGCCGGATTTGCTGCCGGCCGATATTACCGGCACGCTTATTTTTAATCCAAAAGAGGGGACGTTCTCCCCGCGCAAGGGGCCTGTGTTTGCCAATCTGGTGCTGGCGGACGAAATTAACCGCTCCCCCGCAAAAGTGCAGAGCGCGTTGCTTGAAGCCATGCAGGAGCATCAGGTGACCATCGGCGAGCAGACTTATAAACTGCCCCATCCTTTCATGGTATTGGCAACGCAAAATCCCGTTGAGCAGGAAGGCACCTATCCGCTTCCCGAAGCGCAGGTTGACAGATTCATGCTTAAACTGCGCGTGGGCTACCCGACGCGCGAGGAAGAAAAGATTATTCTGGAACGCATGTCCCGCGCGGAGCAGCCGCAGATTACGGCCAAAATCAATACCGACACTATTTTGAGGGCCCGCGCCGCTGCCGACGGGATTTATATAGATGATAAAGTCAAAAATTACATAGTTGACATAGTCTTTGCCACGCGCAGCCCCAAGGATTTTAAGCTGGACGAAATTTGCTCTTACATACTTTACGGCGCAAGCCCGCGCGCTTCAATTTATCTCACGCAGGCGGCCAAAGCATTGGCATTTTTAGACGGACGCGGCTATGTTACGCCCGAGGACGTCAAAGAACTCGGCCCCGACGTTCTGCGCCACCGCCTGATACTGAGCTACGAAGCCGAGGCGGAAAATATCACGCCCGAAGATATTATTAAAAAGATATTCGCCACAGTGGAAGTGCCTTAAATTCTGTATAACCCTTGCCGCTGTGATTTGTTTCAACAAAAGTTTCCGGAGAAAACAGGAAAGGTCTGTTTTGGAATGTCTCTTCTTTTTAAACAAGTTTATTAGGAACATAATGCAAACCCCAGACATTTTAAAGCGAGTGCGGCGCACTGGAAAAATCGGGGCGAAAACTTATGAAAAAATCTCAAAAAAATAAAATACAGCCGGCTAACAGCAGTTTCGTGCTGTATCAGGATAATAACGGCATAATAAACGTAAATGTCCGCTTTGACGACAAAGAC